>JAFZLE010000056.1 GCA_017551645.1 Clostridia bacterium
CAGGATCAAATGGTTGAAGCCGCGTCCCCATTCTGCAAGAGAGACCGTTTGCGCGCCGCCGGTGCTGCTGACTTCGAGCTTCCCAGAATTCCAGGCTATTTGCCAGTCGCTTCCGGCAGGCAGTTCCGCTTCAACATACGGTTTGCCGATCACATTGGCGTGGCCGTTACTGAGCTTTTCGGGGAGGAAAGTCAGCCTGTCGAGATAGCAGTCCGACAGTATAAGCTTGGCGCCTTTCAGGGCGCCTGCCCGATCGGCGTGAACAGTGATCTCTCCTTCGGTCGCATAAGGGAAGTTCACGCACGCATAAGCCACGCCGCTTTTCGTGGGCCGCATATGGATGCCCGCTTCATCCACAGGGCAATCCGTTACCCACTCCTCAAAACGGTCCGTCATTTCCATTTCCAGCAGATCGTCCGGGCGCAGCCTGAGCAGCGTCCCCTGCGGCTCGCCCCATTGAACGCCGTCGTTAAACACGGAAAAAGGCCTTAAATAGACCTCCCCGTTGCCGGCGTGGGAAGCAAACGGATAGCAGTTCTGCACGTCGTCAGGGTCGCAGGCGCGCTTGCGGGCGATCATGCGCACCCCCTGCAGCGTTTTGAGCCCGTCGCCGGATACCGCCGCATAAAGGCATTGGCGGGCATAGCTGGAGCGGTTGGCGTACATCGGTTCGCCGAGCACATCGTTCCAGCACAGCAGGATACGCCCGGCCTCCAGCGAAAGCGGCACTGACGGCGCGTTGGATGACGGGATAAGCGTAGGCTTTGCCTGACACCAGGAAGCGCCTTCATCATAGGAGACCGAGTACCAGATGCGGTCGAGCACCGTGCGTATAAGCATCACCAGTACGCCGGGAGCGGCTTGTACGACGACCGGCTCCACAGCGCCGGACTCTATGTTTTTATCGTCATTTACCACTGAGACGTCGTTTGACGCGCGCCAGGTGTCACCGCCGTCATCCGAATAGACCACGCTGGAAACGAGTGCCCCGCCCCCTTTGGGGATAGTGGAAAACGGCGCGACGATGCGTCCGCTGTCAAGCTGGATCAGGTTGTTCATGGAACCGGTGTAACGGTCCAGCGCCTCGATCTTCTTATATATCAGGTTCCGCCCTTGTTCATCGTCCATCCGCATATAGGAGATGTCGCCCTTTAGCAGCGCCGTATCGTGCCAGTCTATGTTGTTTATGCGCATGAAGAAGGCATGTATCCTGCCATCCCGGTCTATCATGAAGGCGGCGAGGGCCACCATCGGGTCCCTGTCCGGCAGTTCGTAAAAAAACGTCGGGCCTTTCCAGGTTTTCCCTTCATCTTCGGAAACGCGGCCCATGATATACTGGCTGACCGGTTCCTTGCTGAAGTGCCCGCCCTGGTTTACCTTGCCGAAGCAGGCTATGGTGAACAGCCGTCCGTCCGGCAGGCGCTCCACCTGATTCAATCGGCGCACACCGTCTGTGTAAACAGGCGTGCAATGCATGTATCTGACTTCACCCATGCTGTATCCCCCTAAAGCCAAGGCCTCGGCCGCATTCTCGCCTTTCAGGTCATTTCGCTTCTTCCGTCAGCGAACAGGCGAATCTCTCCACTTCCGTCTGCCCGCTTCACGCGCATCTCGAAAAAGTGCGCGGTGGTCTCGATCACCGGGCGTGTTTCGACCTGTGCTGCAGCGCACAGCGCGTCAATCTCCGTGCTGTAGCACCCATGCTCGCGGTAATACGCACGCTGTTCCTCAAACAGCCTGTACAGGTCAAAGCGCCGCCGTTCGTCCTCCGGTATCGGGTATTCCTCGCCGTTTTCGGTAAAGAACATAAAGCCCCAGTACTGCGGCCGGTGTATGTCGATCACGCCGGTGGGCGCCCATACCCAGTTATTCTCCGGCAGGGGCCTGCCATCGAGCCCGAGCACTTTTTTGTACTCCCCGTCCCTGACCTCAACTGTCCACTGCACCCTTGAGAAATTCAGCCGCCAATAGTCCCCCGGTTTCGGAATACGGTCGGATGCCTCTTTCAGCGAACGCATGGGCATTTTGATCTCCACGCTCCATTTCCGGTTGTCAGCGCCCGGGTCGTTCAGCTTCCCGTCTATGTATACGGCGGTCTCAAGGCCCTTGATGTCAAAGGAATCCATTGGCTTGCCCCCGTCACGGTACGCCTTGGTCAAAAGCAGGTCCCACACGGTATTCATCGCGTTCATCTCAAATTCGATGTACCTCTGCGTGTCCGAATCCGGGTCGATGAACACCTCAAAATCGTTGTCGCGGAATATCACGTCGTCCCTTTCGGTGACGTGCGCCCATATTTCGTTTCCCGTGAGCTCCGCGGCCAGATAGAGCGCGCTGTCGTCCCACGCGGCCTTGGCCCGGGTGGGAAAGCGCGGCGGCTTTCCTTTCTCCGGCCCCTCTATGTCCACAAAAGGCTCAGTAAATGGAATATCGGCCCAGAAGGGCTTGTCAAGGCGTCCGTCGAGCGTAAGCGGCATTTTGGCTCTGCGGCAGTAATACACCGACGGTCGGAAAGGATACTGTTTCATGTTGCCTCCTGTTCTAAATCATATGATAAAGCTGGTATGCTATTGCGGAACCGTCTGCAATCTGCCTGCGCTGTTCCACGTCTCAGATACGGCAGTTCAATGATAGCAAAAAACGCGGCTATTTGCAACCTCAGATGCCTATATCGTTATCCCCAAGTAAGCCTTCTCAACAAAAACCAGACGCCTATCCTTTCGGATAAGCGCCTTGTTTGTCGTATTTGCTTTATCGCTTCCCCGACCGCAGCAGCGCCGCCTGCCTCGCGCTCTTCGCCATTGTGTTCGGGGCTGTTTCAACATCGGACTGCCGTCTCTCGCTGGATGGGTTTTGTTTTATACTATCCCCCGCTGACGCGGACGTGAAAATCACGTTCATGCGCGAGCCGACAGCTTGAACAGTCTCGACGAATGCCTGTCAAGTATAACGGGCAGTCGGCCTTCGTGAGGAACGTCTTCTTTAGCCCACAGGTCCCGCATGGCACAGTTGCCCGTATCGAGCACCGGTGCCGCCGGTTCTTCGCCCAGATTGAATACAGCGATCGCGCGGCTGCCGTCTTCAAGCGGTTTTTCATAGACTTTTGTCCACATGCGGACCTCTCCGCCTGCGTCACGAGTGATATGTTCGTCTATGCACACCGCGCCTTTGCCCAGCGCGTCCTGGTTGACCGCGATCACTTCCTCATTGCACAACAGCGCGAGATCGGAGTCGGTCAGCGTGTCTA
>JAFZLE010000057.1 GCA_017551645.1 Clostridia bacterium
GCGCAAGCCCAGGGCGCTGTCTGGCGGCCAGAGGCAGAGGGTGGCCATAGGCCGCGCTATGGTGAGGAACTCCAAAGTGTTCCTGATGGACGAGCCTCTTTCCAACCTGGACGCCAAACTCAGGAACCAGATGAGGGCGGAGATCATACTGCTCAGGCAGAAACTGGACACCACCTTCGTGTACGTGACCCACGACCAGACCGAGGCCATGACCCTGGGCGACCGCATCGTCATAATGCAGGACGGCTACATCGAGCAGGTGGGCACGCCTACCGAGGTGTTCGACATGCCGGCCAACAAGTTCGTGGCGGAATTCATCGGCGCGCCCAAGATGAACATGATAAACACCAAGCTCACCCGCATGGGCGACAGCTACATGGTGTCTCCCTTCGGCGTGAACCTGTTCGTGGAAGGCGAAAAGAAGAGCCTGCTGCTGAAAAACAACGTGGAGACCCAGAACATCACCCTGGGCGTGCGTCCCGAGCACATGACTCTGCTGGCCGCTCCCGCGCCTGACGCCATCCCCTGCACCCTGCAGGTGAACGAGATGATGGGCAGCGAGCTGCACCTGCACGCGGTCACCGAGGACGGCTGCAAGCTGATAGCCAGAGTGCCCACCCTGTCCATCACCCATGCCCAGAGGGAAAGCCTCAAGGCGGGCAAGACACTGTACCTCACGTTCGACAGCCGCGTGATGCACTTCTTCGGCGAGGACGGCGTGAGCCTGCTCTCCGACGCGGATTACCGCCATCAGCTGGAGCTCAAGAAGGAAAGCCAGAAGCAGGAGATCATCGAGGCGATGGCTTCTTCCGGCAAGAGCTACAACGAGATCATGAGCTTCCTGCTGGGAACGAAGAAATAGTTTGGCGTCCGCGCCAAATACAAAGAGGGGCAGAAGCCCCTCTTTTTATGTTTGCCTTCAGGCGCGGCGCGTTCGGAAAGTGCTGCGGCAAAAGCGCATGTCCGGCACGCCGCCGCAGGCTGTGAAAGCAGCCGCGGCGCTCAGCTTATATGAACTGAAACCGCAAAATTGGAAATACGTGACTGTAAGTCCCGTACTGTGTACACGGTCACATCAGGTCAGAAGACCATCCGGCAGCTTAAACAGTGCGCACATAACATTATCCCAGGCATGCCCATACGGCAGGTATGCGCTCCTGCCGGCACCGCAAAACGTATCAGGCAGCTTCGCGGCAGCATGTCGGGCAGCGGGGAATGCCCGCTTCCATGTCATGCACATGACCCTGCCGCACGGTTTTATTGTTATAGAACAGCCGCCCGAAGGCGGCTGTTCTATGGTCTGCGACAGCTATTTGATCACGCGTCTGCCCCAGCAGAAAGCGTTTTTGTAGTAACCGGAATTCAGCGTGCTCACCACTATCCTGCCCGCGGTCGCGGAACCGTGGATGAAGTAGCCCTGGCCGATGTAGATGCCGATGTGGTCTACCAGATTGCCGTCATTGGGATCACAGTCGAAACACACTATGTCGCCTTTCAGCAGGTTCTGCCGGGTGACGAAGGAGTAGCTGCCGGTGTGCCCGACAGCGTTCGTGGAGGCGGGGATGGTGTAGCCCATGGCGCTGAAACAGGACTTAACGAGGGTGTAGTTGTTGAAAGTGTAATTGTTGTCAGGGTGCTTTTTATACTGGGTACCAAGTTTTTGCTGGGCGAGATACACCATGTAATCTCTCCACTTGGCCTTGTTCATGGTGGAAGACAGGTAGAACTGGCTGCTCTTTACCGCCTTTGGTATAGTGGTGGTGGAGCCGTTCTTGTTGAAAGCCGACTTCTTGCTGTCCGGGATGGCGTAGGGGTTCTTGCGGGTCGAGGACAGATCGGCCTTTTTGATGTATCCGGTAAACGCGCCGTCCTTGTCCTGCACCAGGTAGTAGTTCCCGCTGATGCCCACCTTGTAAAGAGGATAGTCAACGCTGACTACGGCTATACGATTCGCGGTCGAAGGGGTTTTGTAAATGCCCGTCTTTTTGTTCGAGTAGGTCTTGTACTTCTTGCTGCTGATCAGGTCCGAGAACTGGCAGAAGCCGGTAGACGTCTTGTTGTAGATGATCTTTGCCCAGCCCTTGGAATACGCGGTGACCGTGACCACGGTGTTGTGTGGCAGTGTGGCAACTACCCTGCTCTTGGTGTCGTTCTTCTCGTAGACCGTGGCGCTTGAGGTGTATACCTTGGCGGCAAAGCTCTCAGCCACAGCGACCTGGCTGGTAAACAGCACTACCAGCAGCACTACGGCGAGCACCCGTAACAGCACTTGCTTCATAAATAAGGTCTCTCCCTTCGCGAGGAAATAGAATCGCAAATATATTAGAATATTCCATTCACAGTATATCACATAATTGAAACATTTACAAGCAAGTCGGAGAGGGATATTTGCGTTAAATCAAAGTTAACTCAGTATAAACGGCGATTAGCGGCGCAGGGAAGGCGGGAGCGGATTTGACACAGGGCGCGGCGCATGGTAATATTCCACGCGTAAGGGCCTTGGCTTTTAAGGCTTATCGCATCGCAAATGGGAGACGGGATCATGACGGAGGGCAGGGCATGGATCGTTTTGACAAAAAAGTCGCCGTGATAACCGGCGGAGCGCACGGTATCGGAAAGGCTGTCGCGGACGCCTTCAGGCGGGAAGGTGCGAGCGTCCGCATAATGGATACGACTCCGGGAGACTGGTTCGTGGGGGACGCGGGTGATAAGGCAGAGCTGGAAGCGTTTGCCCGGCAGGCGACCGGAGCGGAGGGCCGGGTGGACTTTCTTATCAACAACGCGCCGCCGCTTATGAGAGGCATAGACGAGTGCTCCTACGAGGACTTCAGCCGCGCCCTGGCGGTGGGCGTCACCGCGCCGTTTTACCTGACGAAGCTGCTGGCTCCGTATTTCGCGCCCGGCGCCTGCGTGATAAACATCTCATCCTCCCGCGACCGCATGAGCCAGCCGCAGACCGAAAGCTACACGGCTGCCAAGGGAGGTATATCCGCGCTCACCCACGCGCTGGCCGTGAGCCTGGCGGGAAAGGCGCGGGTGAACAGCATATCGCCCGGCTGGATAGATACTTCATATTCAGGCATCGGCGGCGCGGATGCCCGGCAGCAGCC
>JAFZLE010000058.1 GCA_017551645.1 Clostridia bacterium
CCCGGGAAGAAATACAGCTCATGCGGCTGATAGGCATATCTGCGGGTCACGTCAGGCAGGTATACATCATCCAGAACGCCATCCTCGGCGCGGCCGCGACCGTGCTGTCGCTGCTGCTCAGCCACATAGCGCTGCTGTTCGTGAACAACATAAGCCGCGCTTACGGCATAGTGCTGAACCCCGCCAGGGTCTATCCTTTGGAACTGCTCATCGCTCTTGCGGTGATGCTGATAAGCGTACTGCCTACCATAGGTTTTATCGGCGCGCTTGCCCGGCGGGATGCGTTAAGGAAATGAGGTGTGTATGAAAAAAACAGCTCTCGCGCTCCTTTGCCTGCTGCTCGCGGTGTGCATATGCTCCTGCGGAAGCTCGGGCGAAGTCAGCCGGCTGGGGTTTTCGGGCGCCAGCAACATGGCCCTGCTTAAATCCCTCGACGGCAAGCAGGTGGAACTACCCGGCTATATGGCGACCATCTCGCCCGTGAACGGGGAATTCATATATCTGATGAACCTCCCCTACCAGTCCTGCCCTTTCTGCGTACCCAATACCACACAGCTCTCCAACACCATAGCCGTGTACGCCAAAAAAGGCAGCCGCTTTGATTTTACGGACCGAGCTGTGAAGATAACAGGGAAGCTTGAGATCGGCGATTATGAAGATGAGTTCGGTTATGAGTATAACTACCGCATTGTAAACGCCAAGGCGCAGGTGCTGGAGCTTAAAGACCTGAGCGGGGACTACGCCATATGGACGCGTCTGAGCCAGGACGGCGTGGTGAGCGAGATCTATTCCATGTTCGACTTTCTGCATTTCGTGTGTCAATGGTCCGATTATTATCTCAACATGACGGACGAAAACGGCGAAGTGGAGCAGGTCCCCATGTGGCCGGGCGACGTAGTCAACCTGCTCAATGAGCCCGCGCCTTACGGCTATGCCGCGGAAAACGCCGCCGATTACTTCAGCAGCCTTATCTCCCGTGTCAACGCGGTAAGCGCGGAGAAGTTAAGCGACCTGACAAAGCTGCTTTCCGAGTGCGAGCAGCTTAAAAACGAGGCGCTGGCTGAGATAGAAAACGAGAATTACCGATATAATCAGATCACGGACAGCTACAGGCAGAATAATTACGACTCACTGTATGAAAAATGGCACGACCTGTACGCGAGATATACGGTCGACTTCATGGAACGATGGGAGCTGTAAACAACACAAAGGCGGGGATTGATCCCCGCCTTTTTTACAGCATCGGAATGCGTTTTTTATATGTTTCGATCACGGATTTGTTGCTGCTGTCCCCCGTATCGGTATTGGCGCTTTCAAATACCGGCGGCTTGACGCCCATTTCCACAAGGTATCTCGCCGTGCCGATCGAAATAAGATTCACTATGCTTACGTCTATGATCGTAGACGTCGGAGCGATGGGATGTGAAAGCCCCTCAAAAAAGACTGACGCGTCTCCTACGACTCCGCCGTTGTCTATCACGTAATCGCACACTTCAAATAACCGCTTGCCTCCCGAATGGCGGCTGGAAACGCTGCCCGAATGGGTCAGGCTGGTGATCGCGACGGTCGTCGCTCCCCTGCGCTTTGCCTCAAGCGCCACGTCTATTATCACAGCGTTCCTGCCGGAATTCGACGCCAGGAAGATTATATCGCCCTTGTTCAGCGGCGTATTTGCGACGATATGCTGGCCCAGGCCTTCCATGCGCTCGTATGCGGAGGATTTGCTCGCACCTTCGTGCAGCATAAGGTCCGTCTCGATGATCGGATACACGCATGCCAGACCGCCCGCCCTGTAAAACGGCTCCTCGGCGATCATGTGGGAATGGCCAGTGCCGAAAAAGTACATCAGCCCTCCGCCAGCCACTTTTTCTGCGCAGATGCGGCTGACGCGGTCAATGGTTTCGCTCTGGGTGTTTTCCAGCTTGTCCAGCAGCCGGCGAATGTTGTCAAGATACTGTATGCCCATTTATAAGCTCCTTTGCCATTTCAATGGCGTTTTGTTTCAGTATTTCCACAGCCTGCGGAGGATACGGCGACGCAATGTCCTGATATCCGCTTTCTATGGTCAGAGGTCTGCCGCTGGGCAGATATCCGTCATATCCGCCCGTATAGCATACCGTCCATACTTTCAGACCCGTAGCGCGCTCAAGCAGGCTTTCCATGGCTTCCCCGTCCTGGCTGCCCATCTCGAAAGGCAGCGTGAGCAGAAGCACGCCGCCAAGCATGACCAGGCCCATCTCCACATCCTTATACGGCGCCAGATCTTTGGGTGACCGGTCAAGCACGAGCAGGCAGGACTCTATCTCGCGCTTCGCGGCGGCGTCCGTAATAAGAGCCAGGCGCGCGGCATAGGCGTTTTTCAATGTTGCCCGCTCGACGTCAGAAAAATCCTTTCTCTGAGGCAGACGCACATCGCGCTTTATTGCCGCGAAATCCGCGGGAACTTCGGCGCAGGCAACTTTTCCGATAGCTTCTTTCAGCTTGGCCCCCAGGCGTTCAAGCTCCCTTTCGCCTTTTCCTTCCCGGGTGTACCTGGTGGAAAGATCGGCGCACGCGCCGTTAAGCATAAGCGAAAGGGCTCCCCTTGCCCTGCCGGGCAGGTCGGCGCTGATAAGCAGATTGGTCTCGTTCAACACTGTGGGATGGCACGCTATAAGCTCTATGCCCGCTTTTTCGCGTCCCGCAGACAGGAAGCGCAGCAGCCTTAACGGCATGTCGTACCTTGAGGTGTCCCTGGTTCTGTCACGATATGAGGCAACGCCTTCCGCCCTGCCGTCTCCAGCGCATATTACCGCGTCTTCCGCCGTTTCGAGCGCCTCCCGCACAGCTGTTTCGGCAGCCAGGGCAAGCGTCTCGATGTAGGGGCTGTTTTCCATCCGCGCGTCTCGTGGCGCGGCATGTGTATGAGTGGAGGAAAGAAATACGCGGTCGGCAGGAATGCCAAATTTCAATTCCAGCCGCTTACTTATCGTTTTGCACAGATGCCTTTCCACTCCCAGCAGGTCAAACGCCAGCCAGACAAGCTTATCATTTCCGCTTTCAAGCGCCAGCGCCCGGACCGCGATACGGTCGAGCACTCCCGTCGATACCTGCTTTCGGGCGTCAAAGCC
>JAFZLE010000059.1 GCA_017551645.1 Clostridia bacterium
GTCCGAAGATGAGATACGGCGCTTTTTGAGCGAAAACTGTGCAGAGGTCGTAGCAACAAAAAACAAGGGACAGATCATGAAAGTCGTCATGTCCGCGCTCAAGGGTAAGGCCGACGGTAAGTTGATCAACGCAGTCGTTGCGGATGTATGTAAGTAAGCTGAAGTTTTACCGGGAATCTGAAAAGAAATAAGCCCATATATGGCTGTTTACAGCAATAGAAAAACAGGGGGGTACTGCCAAGCAATACCTCCCTGTTTTTAATCTTTATCCTTTTCGTGCTTATTATGCAGCTGGCTCAGCACTTCCTTGAGCTTCTCCGTCACTGGCAGCCCCAGATGGCTGGCGTTCTCAAGCAGGCTGACGCCCTCATTGCTCAGGTAGAAGCATATGACCGCCCTTCGCAGCGCCGAGCCGTTGCCTACCACATGTGTGTCCAGCACGTGACCCACGCCCACCAGCGCGATCAGCAGACCGTCCTGGTCGCCCGGAGAGTAGCTGAGCCATCCGCCCAGCGCGGTAACGGCGATCTGGATCTTGATCCAGATCAGATGAATGAGCAACGAATGCCCTGTGGGCGGGAAGCATGAATTCGCTGTGAGAGGGTTTTATGAAATGTAAATGACAACGCTGTCATCAGGCCATAAGGAGACATCAGGGGAACGAAACTGTTTATGATGCCCGGCATCTGCGGAGCAGGAACTCTACTCCGGCTCATGATACTTATAAAGAATCGCCGCTGGCATTCATTTGTGATGTTTGTCAGCGGCGGAAAATATGAAACCATATAAGCAGCTTTTGTAAGGGAAGTGACGATATAAGACTTGCACGAAAGCACGGGTGAGGTGTTCAGCATATGGGGCATACTAAGGATCGCACCGCGTCAAAAGTCATAATGATCTCAAGATCACCGACCGTTTCGTGTACAGGGATAAGGTCAAGAGTGTATATGTC
Organism: Clostridia bacterium; assembly: GCA_017551645.1. Taxonomy (GTDB): domain Bacteria; phylum Bacillota; class Clostridia; order Christensenellales; family Aristaeellaceae; genus RUG14130. Next base: position 953 of record JAFZLE010000059.1, read on the forward strand.
GGCTCCTTCGATCTTCTGGTCCACTCTGTTGAGCTCGGGCGCAAGCATGTTTTCGCTGAACGTAAACCGTACGCCGCCCCGAAGTAGGAAGCTGCCCTGCTCCTTTGACGGAGCGCCGGAGAGGATCAGGCGGTCCCGGACTTCAACGGCGCGGTTCAGCCGGAACGAATCCCTGACTTCCACCGATCCGGTGATTCTATTTACGGTGATGCGGCGTACGAATCTGTCCAGCGCGTCTGTTTTGAGCGTGCCGGAGAGGTCGATGGTGATGATGTCGGTCTCACCGCGTTTTTCTACGATGAAAGATCTCGCCCGGCACCTGCCGTGGCCTTCCTGTTCCACACCGTCCACAATCGGGAAGTTATGTCCGCCTGAACGTGTGGCGAAGAAGGTGTAGCGTTTTTCGCTGAAGTATTCTTTGTTGTAAGCCCCTCCCGCGGTGTCTGCGACTGCCATCGTGTCGTTGCGTATGATAACGAAGGTGCCGACATCGTTGTGGTTGTGGCTTTCGCCGTTGTTGCCTCCTTTGGCGACCACATACAGAGGGTCTTCAGGGGTGCGGCAAAAGCCCATGTACAGCTCGCTTATGGGATACACGGCGCTGCGGGGATGTTCCAGGGCTTCCTGCATGGGCTGCATCTTCCACACCAGATGCCTAAGCATCAGGTTTCCGTGCTCCCATACGGAATTGAACGATTTTTCAACATCGCCTTGGGGACATACTGTCACACCCATGGCGCCGACATATCGACGCACCGCTTCATCCAGGACTCCCCGCCAGTTGCAGTCGCCGAAAGGCAGCTTAATGGAGGGGCCGAAACAACAGTCGGTGCCGAACCCCGCTACCCGGAGCACTTTCTCGTCTTCAAGCAGATCGATCCTGCCGTCTGTTCTGAGCTTTAGCAGGTCTGCGAACATCAGGAAGTATTCAAATCCGTACTGCCAATAACCGAAACCCTCCGGGCTTGTTCCGTCGTCTTTATAGTCGCCGATATGCACCCGCAGGCCTTCCAGCACACGCATCAGGAAGGGTGCAAGGGTCTTTTCGTCGGTGATAAGATATATGGCCGCTATGCCCATGGAGCTCATGCAGACCCCTGACCAGTTGTTGCCGTTGTCCTCGAAATGCGGATATGGAGACAGGCTCATGAAGGGCTTGAGCACACGTTCCACGCATTCCTGGCGCGCCCAGCGCAGAAGGTTATCGTCTACGATCCCTTCAAGGGTCTGCGCCATTTCGGCCAGTATGGCGGCACCGGAGCATGAGCAAAGGTCAAGACACTGCTTTCGGCTGCGGCCTATACCGCGGATGCGTCCCGTTTCGTCGTATGGGTCCACGGGAATATCCCAGTAATCTTTTAGGCTGTTGTCAAAGTGATGGGCGACCAGCGACCAGGTTGGCAGATGCAGGAATTCGTAGAGTATGTCCTCGCATCTCTCCTTTCCGCCGGGAATACCCAAAAGAGCGGCCAGCCACATGCGGTTCAGACGGGTGCGCAGATCATACATGGCCCTGTCAAAATCTCCGCGCTGCCCGTGCCGATCCCAGTCCGCGTAAGCCTGGTAAGTCGGTGCTACGATGGGGGTTGATGAATATACGCGCACATGCTCCTCAAACGCGGGCAGGAACCAGGCGTAGTCGAGATCATGCTTTACGGTATCAAGCGCCTTCTGTCTGACATCCGTGTAAAGCCGGTAAGGCATGCCTTCCACGGATCTGAGCGCAGAGACGATCTCATGCATGGAATAATGCTTCATCCTTTTACGCCTCCCAGAGTAAGTCCTGTCATAAAGTATTTCTGCAGGAAAGGATATACGCACATGATAGGCACGGTGGCTATTATTATCTGCGCCGCCTGGTTGTTTTTCGAGGTTATCTGGGCGTACTTCTGCATTTCTTCCAATGTGAGGGTGGAGAAGTTGGGCGTCGTGACGACCTGCCGTAAATAGGTCTGAAGGGGATAGTCACGGCTGCGTGCCATATACAGCATGCCGCTGAACCAGTCGTTCCAGTGCCCGACGCCCGTAAACAGGGCCATGGAGGCGATGACCGGCACGGACAGCGGAATATATACTTTCACCATGACCTGGAAAGAGTTTGCCCCGTCCACTATGGCGGCTTCTTCCAGCTCGGAAGGCACATTGCGGAAAAAGTTCATTACCATGAAGCAGTTCCACAGGCTCAGCATGCCCGGAACGACCAGCGCCCAGAAGGTGTTGGTCAGCCCCAGCCAACTCATCACCAGGTACATGGGGATAAGCCCGCCTCCGGTAAGCATGGCGACTATCATCAGCGTCTTGAACAGCGGATTCAATGGACATGCTTCATTGGATTTGGAGAGCGGATAGGCGGTTATGACAAGCATGGACAGGGAGAAGCTTACGCCCACGATGACTCTGGCAACAGATATGCCGAAAGCTCTCATAAAAGCAGGATGGTCCAGGGCGTATTTGTAAGCGTCGGTATTGAAGTCTATGGGCCAAAGGGATACGATACCGGCTTTGATTGGGTCGGAACCAGAGAAAGACAGGGCGATAAGGTGAATAAAGGGCAGTATGCAGCTGATGCCCAGTAGACCAAGTATGCCGTAGATCAGCCAGGTGAACAGTCTTTCAACGGGAGAAGCCTTTATCTGGCGGTTGCGGCTCATTACAAGATTCTTTTCGTTAGCCATTACAGCGCTCCTCCTTTCTCAGAAAACTTTATAGCCCACGGCTTTTTCAGCGACCTTGTAGCTGAAGATCAAAAGTACGGAACCGATGACACTCTTGACCATGCCTATGGCGGTTGACAGGGCGTATTGGCTGTCCAGTATGCCCAGGCGGTATATGAAGGTATCCAGCACGTCAGCGGTCTTGTACACGCGCTCGTTATAGAGGTTGAATATCTGGTCGAAGCCTGCGTTGAGTATGCCCGGTACGGAGAGGATCAGGTTCAGCGTGATTATGGGCAGTATGCCCGGAAGAGTTATGTGGTATGCCCGCTGCAGGCGGTTTGCCCCGTCGATGGTGGCAGCCTCGTACAGGGCCGGGTCTATGCCGGTAAGGGCAGCCATATAGATTATGGTGCCCCAGCCAAAGCCCTTCCACACGTCCGACACGACCAGCACGCCGCGAAAGGTGGAGTTGCTTCCCAGGAAATAAATGCTTTCGCCGCCCAGCAGTTTAATTATGTAGTTTATGAGACCGTTGTCCGGATCCAGCATGGTGCGGATAACGCCGGCAAGGATTACCCAGGAGACGAAGTGCGGGATGTAGACCAGTGTCTGTATGGTGCGTTTATAGCCGGAATGGGTCACTTCGTGCAGCATGAGGGACACGAATATCGGAGCGGTAAAACCGAAGCAAAGCTTCAGCAGGGCGATCTCCACGGTGTTTTTGACTATGTTCCAGAAATTCGGGTACATGGTGAATATGTACCTGAAATTATCTATGCCTTTCCAACCCGAGCGGAATACGCCGGTAGAAAGCTTGAAATCCTGGAAGCCAATGACCAGGCCGAACAGTGGAGCAAACTCGAATATGGCAAGATAAATGAAGCCGGGTATGAGCATGGCGCAGAGCATGTAGTCCGTGCGTACGCTTTTTTTCCTCTTTTTCGCAAAAAGATGCGCTCCCATTTTAGGAACGGCAGTCAATTTCAACGCCCCCTTTTTCGGCGGTCATTCACAACCGGGCACTATTATCCGTTCAAGCATGTATCCTTGAACGGATAAACGTGTCCCAAGGCAAACCGGAATAAAGGTTTTTCTCTTAAAAGAGACTGCCCGCCGCGCTGGGCGGACAGTCCCAAAGCACGTATTAAAGTCAGCTTATCTTCCGGCGTTTACCTGATCGGTAAGCAGCTGACCGCCCATGGTGTACCACTCCTGCACGAATTCCTCGAAGGTCGTTTCTTCGGTTCCGCAGATGTAGTTTACGTAGAAGGTGTTCTCATACTGTGTGAGAGCGCCCCACAGACGGTCATAGTCCTCACTCTTTTCCGTGAGGGCGTCGAATATGAAGGTGTTGTTGTGGAACAGGGTGTAGAAATTATAGAATACGCTGCCTTCGCCGCCGAAGAGCTTGTACATGCCCCACTTGCCCTTCATGGTTTCCTTGTCGCCGGCTTCCTTGGCGGCCAGGTAGGCGGTGACGTTGTCGTACTGCTGCTGATAGTGCGGCTGCTCGGCCAGATACTGGGTGTTGCCGTCCAGGGCTTCTTTCACTGCCCAGCCGGTCAGGGTGTTAACGTTGGGCACGGACCAATAGCGTACCGAGGGGTTATGCATATGCACGCTGATCTCGGTGCCGTCTTCTTTGACCACGGTATGGAAGCGCGCGGTCTCCTCAAGGTCGGGATCGGTATTCACGGAACAGGTGTGGTTGAACAGCCTGAGCACGGCCTCGGGATGCTCGCATTCCGCGTTCACGCAGTAATAGGTGATAGAGGCGGCGGAACCGGTGCCCTGTACGTGGAAGTCGTCATTGGTCTCGGAAGCGGGCACGCTGATCACGTCCCAGTCGATGACGTTGCCGTCTTCGTCGGTGATGGGCAGGGGCCAGGTGAGTACCCAGAAGTCGCAGCACACGATGCCGACTTCGCCGTTTTTGATATACGCGGTCACGTTGTCGGACACTTCGGTGGCAAATGTGGGCTGTATGTAGCCTTCATCGAACAGTTCCTTATACACGTCCAGCGCGGTGTGCATGGCCTCGGTGGTGGGGCTGTATACCAGACGGCCGTCCTCGCCTTCGATCCACAGGCCGGGATAGGCGCCAAACGCATTGCAGACAGCCTGCATGTCGGTATAGCCGCTGCCGGTGACCTTGTCGGTGAGCACGAAGGCGTACTTGGTCAGGCCTTCATCCACGAAAGTCTTGCCTAACTGGATGAGCTCTTCCATGGTCGTGGGCAGATCGGCTCCGACTGCCTCGCGATAGTCGTGACGGATGATGACGGAGCGGCTCACCGTGCCGAAACCGGAAGTGGTCAGGGCGTAACGGCGGCCGTCCACGAATCCGGCCTGCTGGGCAGACTCGGGCTGCGCTTCAAGGACCTTCTCCTTCAGATAGGGATAAACGTTGTTGTCGTAGTACTCGGTAAGGTCGGCCAGTTTGCCAGCAGTCTGCAGTTCGCGGAACTGCTTCTGGTTGAGGACCAGCAGGTCAGGCAGATCGCCGGTGAGCATCGCCATGGCAAACTTGGTATTGTAGGCTTCGTCGGTATTGGCGTTCCACATCACTTCGATCTTGATGTTGAACCGCTCCAGCCACTCACGGGTCCACTCGTTGTCTTCCCATGTCCAGCTGCCATCTTCGCTGTCCGTACCGTTCACGACCAGGCGGATCGTGACGGGCTCGTCGTAACGGCCGAAATACGGATCGCTTTCAGCGGTGTCCGCCACGGCTGCGACAGACAAAAGCAGGATGAGGGACAGCAACAGTGCCAATAGTTTTTTCATCGTATCCACTCCTTTGTTATATTTGGGGATATACCCAGTTACATATTATAGTGTATCATCAGGCAATATAAATGTCAATATAGCTTACAAATAAAGCATAATGCACATAAATGTAAATTAATTATACGACAAACAGAGTTTATGCGCTTACTGTCAAATGTGAATATCCAATGATCATAACGGGCATCGGCTTCTGTGTCAGACACACAGCAGATCAGAAAAACACAAACGCACGGGGATAAAACTGCCGTTATGGAAACGGCGCGTCCTTTAGCAGGGCTGCGCCGCCTGTTTATTCATTCATCACAGATACTCGTGCGCCAATATCATGAACACGCTGGCGGTCCATGTATAAGCTTTATCCCTCAGACCGTCTCCGGTCAGTGCGTCAAAGTTCTCCGCGAAGCCGGATGCGGTGACCATATAGGCAAACCTTTTGGCTATCTCACGGGCAAAAGCGGTTTCCCCGCAGCGCGCCAGACCGTCCGCGGCCAGCATCGTGCTGGGTGCCCAGATCGGACCCCGCCAGTAGCCGTCGCTCCTGTATTCGGGGCTCGCGGGACTTTCGGTAGCCAAACCGTGCTCTGTAAGAAATCTATCGCCTTTAAGAGTCTCCGTTATCCGTTGTCTTATGCTCGCCGGCAGTTTCTCTCCGAGTATCACGCAGATATACGGCAGCAGACTATCGTTAGGAATGATCTCGTGGCTGCCGCTTTTTACGGCCACGGGCTGGTTGTCCGAAAACAGCTTGTCCAATGTGAGTTTAAGCAGCCTGTTGGATCTTTCGGCCCATATGGCCGCTTCTTCGGTTCGGCCCAGCTTCAAAGCCAGTTGGGAGAGCACGTCCATCTGGATCACAAGAAAGGCCTGAAGTTCAGGAGTTGCGACGGGCGGCAGCACAGAAAACACTGTGGAATTGTCCCAGCCGGAATCGTTGCCGTGGTTATATTCGCACAGACCGTCCCCGTCGTAGTCACGGTAATCCGTCCACCAGTCTGTCCATTTTTGCAGATGGATGTACGCCTCTTCCGTCTGCCCCCGTGTCAGGGTCATATGATTCATCATATGCCTTAACGCCCAGCCATGGATCGGCGGTTTGCAGAAGTTCCATACTTCCCTGGCGTCATTCACGCTGTCCGGCAGCAGTCCCGTCTCATCCTGGCGGTCGAACATTATCATGAACTGATCCCAAGCCTGTTCCGGCGCGCCGTATGACAGAGCCATGGCATTAAAACAGTGGTCCCAGCTCCATACGTTTTTCATCCAGTTTTTAGACATGAGCATGGCGTCGCGCGTGAACAGACCGCCCTTTTTAACCAGACTGCTCCATAACAGATATGACGCCTTCCCGGCGGTGCCAGAGTAAGCGGCAGGGCATGATGGCAGGCTTTTTTCAAACTCCGCCAGACTCCGGGCAGCCTCGGTGCGGCATTCGTCGAAATTGAGGCTGTTTTCCGCAGCGTCCCACTCGGTCATTATCTCACGCATGGAAAACTCGAAGCCGTCAGTTCCTGAAAACGTGAGCCTGGAATAAGAACATGAGCGTTCTGCCCATGCCTGGTCGACGGTGTTTTCTCCCTTTTCCGAGCAGAACAGATAACGGCAGCTGTTTTTGTAGCTGTTGGCCATGCGATAGAGCCTGCCGTTTCGTGAAAAGCTGTAAATGTAATCGAAGGCCCCCATGTGCGACATGAAATCCAGTGTGAGCGTGATGCCATTGCCGCACCGAACCAGCATGCAGCCGTCCTCGCTAAAGCAAAACTCGGCTTTTATACCGTCGCAGTCCAGCACAAGCGCCGCTTGCTCGACACTTGAGGTATATTCCGCTGTTTGCCCAAACTTGTTCAGACATATGCGGGCAATCAGCGGCATGGCCGCTCCTCCTCGCACCGTGCGCAGGTACAGGCCTGCCTCATTTTTGCAACCGCACCAGTTGGCTCCAACCCATGATATGACAAGATACGAACCCTTACAGCTGTACGGCTGTCTGGAAAGATCGATATTCATGCGTCTGTCTCCTCCTCCGCCGAGCGGTGTATAACATAGTTTTGCTATATGATAGCATATCGGGCGAAGTAATTCAATTAAACCCATGGCGTCATGCCTCGCGGTTTCCGGTTTCATGGACGAGGTGTTGAGGTCAAAGAGATGAGCTATTCGTCCTTGACATATATACAGGATTTTGCTACATTAGTGTCAGAAAGGGTCACCATTTCCGCGCTTGACATTTCCGGATCATTTGTTTTCTGCTGATGATCGGCAGCTTGGGACGGCAGACGGTGAAACCTGCACAAAATAGCGTTGTCCGGAGAAAGAATATGAAGCTGAATAGAAAACCGCTGGATCGCGGATGGCTGTTTGCCGTGACCGAAGATGAGCAGGCCTGTATGCCAGGCTACGATGATTCCGGCTGGCTGAAAGTGACGCTGCCGCATGATTGGCAGATAAGCCAGTCAAGGCGCGCGGATGCTCCGGGCGGATCTTCGCAGGGATATTTCCCCAGGGAGCAGATGGGGGTATACCGTCTGCACTTCAAAGCGGCGAGCGCATGGCGCGGCAAGTTACTGCGGGTGCTGTTTGACGGCGTGCAGCGTTTCTGCGAGGTGTATTTGAACGGAATCCGGGTCGGCGGCCATGCTTACGGATACACGCCGTTTACCGTTGACCTGACTCAGGCTGTCGTTTACGACGGCGAGAATCTGCTTGCCCTGCGTGTAGACAACCGTGCCTTCCCCGGAGAAGCAAACAGCGGGGGAGATCGCTGGTATTCCGGCGCCGGGATAATACGGGACGTATGGCTGACAGCGGATGAGCCTGTGTATCTTATACATGACGGCCTGCGCGTAGTATCACAGCCCGTCCGTCCACACTTGAACGGTGATGAGCCCAACGGGACTGCGATGCGTTACGAAGAATCGCCGACAGAGGTGAGCGCCGAAATCGGCGGCGACTGCGGCGGCAGAAACATCACGCTCAAGGTAACGGCTCCCGACGGAAGCATCGTATATGAACAGACGGTTCCGGCACAGGAGGTGACCCGCTGGAACTTCAGCATAAAAGA
>JAFZLE010000060.1 GCA_017551645.1 Clostridia bacterium
ACGATGGACGTACTTCAGACGATATCCAACCGCAGGTCACACCGAGCTTACTTTAATGAACAGCTTACGGAAGAGGCGCTTTGTTTTATACTTCGGGCGGGGCTCGAGGCGCCCAGTGCCCGGAACCGGCAGCCGTGGCATTTTTCGGTGGTGCAGAACGCCGCGCTCTTGCAGGAAGTCCACGATGAGGCGGCGAAAGTGATGGGGAAGGGCGGGAGCCCGAGATTCGCGGATCCCGGTTTCCAGATGTTCTACCGCGCGCCCACAGCCATATTCATATTCGGTGACAAAGAGAATCCATGGGCTCAGGTGGACTGCGGCATAGCCGTGGAGAACATGGCTGTAGCGGCTGAGGGGCTTGGGGTCGGAAGCGTGATACTGGGTCTGCCCAAACCGGCATTCGGCGGGGAAAAGGCGGAAACCCTGAAAGCTAAGCTCAAGTGCCCGGACGGATACGATTTTGTTATAGCCATAGCCTTGGGATACGCGAGCGATACGAAAGAAGCGCATGATCTGCGCGAAGAGAACATCAGCAGGATAGATTGAGCATACTGGCGGTATGCTGCGGCGCGGCGGTCATGGGAGAGGGCCTTGCGCGGACGGAAAGGCAACAGACGCTCTGCTGCGGCGAAAAGGAGCAATTTATGGAAAGAGCGCTGACTGAAAGCAGGATAATTGCGATCATTCGCGGAGTGTCGCCTGACAGGATATTGGACACCGCCCGTGCCCTGTACGCGGGCGGGATACGGTTCATAGAAATGACGTTCCCGCAGGGCGGGGACACGGACGGCGTGTGCAGGTCCATACGGGACGTCGCCGTGAACCTGGGGGACAGGGTCTTTGTGGGAGCGGGCACGGTGCTCACCAGAGAACAGGTCTGGGCTGCCCGCGATTCCGGCGCGGAATACATTATTTCTCCTGTGGTGGACGAAGCGGTGATAGAGGAGACTCTGAAGCTGGGCATGCTCTCCATTCCCGGGGCGATGACGCCCACGGAGATATACGCCGCATACCGTGCGGGGGCGAACTTCGTAAAAGTGTTTCCGGCGTCCGTGCTGGGCCCGGACTACTTTAAGGCGGTCAAAGCTCCCCTGCCCGGCATTCCGCTGATAGCGGTGGGCGGGATAGACGAAAACAACGCCGCCGTGTTCCTGAACGCCGGCGCGTGCGCCCTGGGAATAGGCGGCAGGCTGATCGATAAAAAGGCTGTGGAAGCGGGAGACTACGCGGCGGTCACCCGGGCTGCCAGGAGGATAGCCGAAGCCGTGAAATGACCGGGCCGAAATGTCGGTTTGGTTCATCAAAGGCGAATAATGCCCGTTTGCGGGAACAAAGCTCTTCATTTGAAGAGCTTTTGTCGGAATACGGCAGGCGGATATGTCTGTTGCAATTATGGCCGGTTTTCTATATAATTGTCTTATACTGTTTTTGAAAAGGGTGTCCGGAGCAATGAAGAAAACGAATCTGCGCGCAGTGTTCATAACCGTTTTTGCCGTTCTTTTGCTGGCGTTATCATCAGCGGCGCTCGCGCACCCGGGCAGAACGGACGCATACGGCGGGCACACCGACCATTCCACCGGGCAGTATCATTACCACCATGGGCATGAAGCGCACCAGCATCCGAAAGGAGTGTGCCCGTTCGGCGATTATGAGGAATGGCTCGCCCAGCGCGGTTCGAAGCCGAGGGATGAGGCGGAAGCGCAGGCGAACGTCAAGGCAGATGCCGCGGAAACTTCTTTGGACGAATGGGTATGGATCGGCGGGGGAGCCGGCGCCGCCGCGGCTGCTTCCGCGGCAGGTTACGGTCTGTACAGGAAAAACAGGAAGCACAAACCGATACCTCAGGGATCCGATGATGAAGCGGTATACGACGATGACCCGCATACGATCGTCTACGTTGCCAATAACGGCAGCAGGTACCATAAACACTATGGCTGCTGCAACGCAATGCAGGAAATGGAACTCGGGAAAGCCAAAGCGGAGGGGCGTATCCAGTGCCCTATCTGCTATAATGACGAGCTGTATGCGTTTATGACCGATCCTGCCGAAAACGGACTTGACAACGGGCAGGCTGTGAACGGGGAAGCCCCTGAAACCGCGGAAGATGATCAGGATGAAGGTATAGCAGAACAGGAGCGGCAGAGCCCGAGGGCTTCATGAGCTGCGCTTTGGATTTTGCCTCCAACGAAAAACAGGAGAGCAACGCCGCTCGGCAAAGCGCATTAAGCTGTGATATCGATGCTTCCGACTTCGTAAAAATCTCCGAATGCGGGCGCGTCGGTCGCGAAGCTGACCCCCTCGATGCCGATCTGCACACTGTAGCTGCCGGTCGGCATGTTTTTTGGAAGTCTCACACAAAAGCGCTTCACGCTCGTGCCCGGCAGCAGCGTTACCGGCTCTATCCCCGTATCGAACGCGAAAGTTTGTGTACCGGCGAGGCGCAGCATGAACGGCAGCTTTTCGTACAACGGCGCGACGCCGGTGTTTTCGATCACAAGCTCGCAGGCGAGCTCGTCTCCGGAGCTTGCCGTATCCGGACAGGTAAAACTGAGTGGGGAATAATG
>JAFZLE010000006.1 GCA_017551645.1 Clostridia bacterium
ACATGCTGTGGTGGCCTTCGCCTTCGCTGTTTGACAGTTTCACGCTGCGCGCCACCACCCAGATCTATGCCCTGGCTGCCCTGCCGATTATATATATAGCTATAAAAAAGCGGCGTGTCATACTGCCCAAATGGTTTTTCTACGGCTTTTACCCCGCACACCTGCTGATGATATTATTGCTGCTGATCATCGGAGTTAAGATATAAGGAGCGGTTATGAAATACGATTTTGACACCGTGGTTGACCGCAGCGGCACCGCCGCCGTCAAATGGGACATCAGATCCACTGAAGAAGCAAAAAACGGTTATTTGCCCCTGTCCGTGGCGGATATGGAATTCAAATCCCCGCCCTGCGTGGTCAAGGCGCTGGAAGAAGCCGCGAAACGCGGCATCTACGGCTACACGCACCCGGACAGGGCGTTTTTTGACGCGTGCCGCTGGTGGTTTAAAAACAGGCACGGGTTCGACTGTGAGGACAGTGCGATAGTTCCCGTCTGCGGTGTGGTGCCGGGGCTCAATTACTCGGTCAGGGCGTATACCGATCCCGGCGACGGAGTCATGATCATGACGCCCGTCTACCCGCCTTTCATGGGCGTGGTCAGGGACTGCGGGCGCCGCATGGCGGACGTGCCGCTTATAAACGACGGCGGCGAGTATTCCATAGATTTCGCGGCGCTGGAACAGGCGGCGAAACAGCCGGAGAACAAGCTGCTTCTGCTGTGCTCACCCCATAACCCGGTGGGCAGGATATGGACTGCGGACGAGCTTGCGCGGATAGTCAGGATATGCAGGGACAACGGCGTTACGCTGGTATCAGACGAGATACATTACGACCTGCTGATAGACGGCGGGCACACCGCCATACTGACGCTGGAACCTGACGCCGTGCTGCTCACCGCTCCCAGCAAGACCTTCAACGTGCCGGGCCTTGAGCTGGCGCTGGCGGTCATACCCAATGAGGAGCTGAGAAAAAAGTTCGCAGACACGGTGGGCAGCATCGGCGGGAACGGCTTCCCGTATTTCGCCAGATACGCCGCCATAGCTGCCTTTTCCCCGGAGGGGGCGGACTGGCTGGACGCCGTGATGGGGTATATCGGCGAGAATTTCAGGCAGTTTACAGAATATCTCGCCAGGGAGCTCCCGGAGCTTAAGGTAACGCCCATACAGGGCACTTACCTGGCGTGGGTGGACTTCAGGGCTCTGGGCCTGTCAAGCGGGGAACTGGAAAAACTGCTGAGTGAGAAATGCCTTATATCGGCCATTCCCGGCACGGCGTTCGGCAAGGTGGGGGAGGGCTTTATGCGCTTCAACATAGCTTTGCCGAGGAGTGAGATGATGAAAGCGCTTGAACGACTCAAAAAGGGGATAAGGGGGTAACGACATGAACAAGCTGATCGACAGGCTGAACCGTTCCCGCAGCGTGTTTCACGCTGCAAATGAGATAATAACTGCCCTTGCGGACGCGGGTTACACCCGTTTGAGCGAGGGCTGTGAATGGAAACTGGAAAAGGGCAGGGGCTATTTCGTGACCCGCAACCTTTCCAGCGTCATCGCCTTCAGGGTGCCCGAAGGTGACTTCGGCGGCTTCATGCTCACCGCCAGCCACCTTGACAGCCCCGTGTTCAAGATCAAGGAGAACGCGGAGATAGAGGTTAAGGGCAAGTACATACAGCTGGACACCGAAAGGTACGGCGGCCAGATACTGCTAAGCTGGCTGGACAGGCCGCTGTCCTTCGCGGGCCGCGTGGCGGTCAGGACGGATAAGGGCGTGGAGACCCGCCTTATAGACGAGGACAAAGACAGCCTGGTGATCCCCAACGTGGCCATCCACATGAAGCGGGACCTGAACGACGGCGTAAAGTACAACCCGCAGACCGAGCTGGTGCCCCTGTACAGCGATTATTCCGGCAAGGCGAGCTTCAAAAAGCGGGTAGCCGAGCTGGCCGGGTGCGACGAAAAGGACATACTGGGCCACGACCTGTACCTGTACAGCCGCACTCCCGCCACGGTGTGGGGCAGGGACGGGGAGTATTTCTCGGCTGGAAGGCTGGACGACCTGGAGTGCGCGTTCACCACGCTGGAAGGCTTCCTTAAATGCGAAAGCCCCAAGGCCATGCCAGTGCTGTGCGAGTTCGACAACGAGGAAGTGGGCTCCACCACCAAGCAGGGCGCTGATTCCACATTCCTGGACGACACGCTGGAGCGGATCGCCCTTGCGCTTAAAATCGGCAGGGAGGAAATGCTCAGAAAGATCTCCGCTTCGTTCATGCTCTCCTGCGACAACGCCCACGCCTGCCATCCCAACCATCCGGAACTGTCCGACAGCCAGAACGCGGTATGGATGAACGAGGGCATCGTTATAAAGGAAAGCGCCAACCAGAAGTACACCTCCGACGCGGTGAGCAAGGCCATGCTGAGGTTCATACTTGACAAGGCGCAGGTGCCCTGCCAGTTCTTCGCCAACCGCTCCGACATGATGGGCGGCGGTACGCTGGGGAACATCTCCAGCCGCCACGTATCCATCAACACGGTGGACATTGGTTTGGCGCAGCTGTCCATGCATTCATGCTACGAGACCGCGGGCACGAAGGACGTGGAATATATGATCTTGGGTGTCAAGGCGTTTTTTGAGAGCGCGGTCACTGTAAACGCGGACGGAGACTTTACCATAGCATGATATCGGGCATCAAGGGCTTTACCCCGCACCAGAAAAAGGTGCTGGCGGGCTGCTTCATAGTTTATTTCTGTACTTACGTGGGCAGGCTGAACATGGCGCCCACGCTGTCCAGC
>JAFZLE010000061.1 GCA_017551645.1 Clostridia bacterium
GCTTTTGTCGCCCTGGGAGGGCAGGTTGGGGGGCTTGACCGCCACCAGCAGGTGGTTGTCCTCATACAGTATGCCAATATCCCCGCAGGGAGAGGGTACCGTCTTCATCCGTTTTCCCCCGCCTTTATAAGCCGGTGGCAGAAGAACCATTTGACCATGAGCCGCCTGTTTTTGAACTCGAAGCGGTAGAATCCCGTCTGGGTATTTACCATGACCGCCTTTATGTCGTCCAGCACCAGGAACAAAAAGTCCTCCATGGGTATCTCGCGGCTCCCGCCGGCGCCGGTGAACTTAAGCCCTTCCCGGCTGAGCGTGAGGGTGCCCGCGCCCAGCGGCACAGGCTTGTCTTTGGTGTCTTGCCTGAAATACGCGGCGGACATCTCTTCCTTAAGCATGAAGTCCGGGCGGCTTATCTCCTCCCGGGCGGAGGCGATCTCCAGGTCTGTCCACTCGTCCATGCGGCGCGGGCAGGCGTCCGAGCCGTGGAAAAAGCCGTAGTCATCCCTTCGGCAGGAAAAGCCGCAGGCGGGACAGGTGATCTCGTACCTGCTCTCCTTAAGCCCGCCTTCCCGCAGGCAGGAGGGGCACTTGTACAGCACTTTGGTAACGTTTTTCGCCAGCCTTATGCGCTTGAAGGGTACCTTTTCGTGTTCCTGCCAGTCCCAGTCGTTAAAATCCAGGGCGGCGTCTATGCCCCTCTGGAGCTCGTCCGTCTTGAGCCCGGCGACCTGCTCTTTGGTGTACAGGCGCTTTATCTCTATGTCCACCCGTCCCTTGGCTTTAGCCACGTAGCGTGGGGACGACATGAACCCGCCGTGCACCACGCAGGCGTACACGTCGCACCTTAACAGCTTGGCCAGCGCCCCGGTGCCATTTAACGCCCGCCAGCCGGGGCGTCCGTCAAAGGACGTCATGCCCTGGGCATACACCACAGGCGTGCCGCCGTCTTTGACCGCGCTCATCAGTTCCCGCACGCACTTTATGTCCGTGGCGCCCTGGTTTTTGCGTATCACTCCTGCGTGGGTGAGCAGCCAGCCCCTTAAGCGGGATTTGTCGAACTGCACTCCCGTGGCGAGAAAGCGCTCGTCGTAGCGGGGCATCAGCGCCCTGAGCAGGTGCGCAAAATCCCATATTGAAGTATGGTTGCACACGATAAGGCTGCCCGGCGAAGGCATGTCGATGATATTTACCCGGGAATTGAATTTCCACATGCTTAAATGCCCGCTCCCCCATACTGCCAAGCGGCGCAGACAGCGGTCAAAACCCGTCACCGATACCACCTCCAAAGAGTATATATTACTCGCGCAAAGTAAATAATACAAGCGTCAGGGCTTCACTTCAATGCGTCCGCCAAGGCTGACAAGGCAGATATAGGTGTGCTTTACCTCCCTGCCCGTGAGCCTTGTGAGCGCCCGGCGGTAAATGTCCAGCTGAGTGCCGTAACGGGCCAGTATCTCGCTTTCGCCGCCCGAACGGTCGGTCTTGTAATCCACCAGCACCCATCCGCCGTCTTCCGCAAAGCACATGTCCAGCGTGCCCTGCACCAGCACCGAATCGTCGCTGTCCATGCCCAGCGCGTCTTTGAGCCCGAGCCTTAAAACGAAGCTCCATTCCCGCCGGACTTCGGGGGAAGCGAGCGCGCGCCTGCCCGTGTCGGACAGCCAGAAATCCGTAAGCTTCCTATCGCTGCACAGCTGCCTTTCTTCCGGCGAGAGCAGCTGGTTTTCAAGCATCCGGTCCAGCTGCCCGGTCACCTCGGCGGCCATGTCCTTTTCGCCGCGCTTCCTAAGCGCGTCCAGGTCGAACAGCCTGAGCGCCCGGTGCATGGCGGTGCCCCGCTGGGTATATATCTCTTCCCCGTCTCCTGACAGGAACTTCGGCAGGGTCTTGAGCCTGGGCAGCTCGCTGCCGCCCACCACTTCCCTTTCCAGGCCCGTTACCGAGAGCTTTACCGGCAGCGCGCTCCTGGAAGAGAACGGGTATTCCCACCTGAGCCTTTCCAGTATCTCTTCGCTCGCGGGCGCGCTTTCGTTCTCTTCCAGCAGGCTGCTCACCCGCTTGGCTCCCGCGGCGGCGGCTTCGAGCGCATCCCTTACGGAATACAGCCTGACGTTTACCCTGGGCAGGCTTTCGTCCGTTTCCCCGCCCAGCGCTTCCGCCCCGGGGCAGCCCATTACGGCGGACGCAACGACGTCAAGGGAGGAAGTATACATTTCCGGCCGCTCCGCACACATTTTCCAGGTGACCAGGCTCTTTTCCAGGTCTTTCACGCTGCCCACGAGTATCAGTTTCTGCTGGGCGCGGGTGAGTGTCACGTACAGTATGCGCAATTCCTCCGCCCGGTCCTTGGCGCGGCTCATGGTCTTGACCGCCCTTGTGGCCAGAGTGGGGCGCGCGGTACCCAGGTTTTCGTCCATGTGTATGAAACCCGCGCCCAGGTCCCTGTCCAGGAACACGCTGCCGTCCTTGCCGCCGGCTGAATACTTCCTGGCCAGCTGCGCGGCGAACACCACCCTGAATTCCAGGCCTTTGCTCTTATGGGCGGTCATCAGGCGGACTACATCATCGTTTTCGCCCAGTTCGTGGGCGCCTTCGCCGTCGGATGAGGCAGCCGCCAGTTCCATGAGCCGCGTGAATCCCGTTATGGAATAACCGCCCCCGTTTTCGTAGTCCTCCGCGCGCTTGCACAGCAGGTCCAGGTTGAGCTGCCTGCGCCTGCCGCCCTCCAGCGCGCCGCAGAACACGTAATAGCCCGTATCTTCCAGTATGCGCCTTATGAGCCCCCTGACTCCCAGCCCGGGCGCCGCCGCGCGCCAGTTCTCCATGAACGTGAGCAGGCGGTCTATCTCGGCATACTCCTGCCTTACCGCCGCGAACGCGTCCCAAATGAGCCCCCGGGGGCAGCGTATCCTCGACTGCGCCAGTACGGAATTCGAGATATGGAACATCGGCGAGCGCGCCACGCTCAACAGCGCGACTTCGTTATGGCGGTTCACCAGCACTTTCAGCACGTTCAGTGTGACCGAGACCTCTATCGCCTCAAAGCTGTTTTCCGTGCCGTCGGCGTAGGCGGGTATGCCCATGGCGCTCAGCGCTTCCGCCATGGGAGACAGCACGTTCTTCCTGGTGCGGCAGATAACGCAGAAATCCCTGTAAGACAGCGTTTTGTCTTCATCCAGCATTTCCCGTATGCGTTTGCCTATGAGCATGGCTTCCAGCTGGGAAGACTTGAGCTCGTCCTCCTGCAGTATCTCTTCCGTATCGGGCTGCTGCGCTCCGTCATCCTGCGCGCTGTCCGCCGCCCGGTCAAGCAGCATGAGCTCGCAGGGCGCGGTATACAGTCCGGCATCCGGTCCCGGGTGCAGTCTGGCGTCGGCGTCGTACTCTATCTCGCTGTCTCCGCCCCGCATGACCCGCTCGAATATCAGGTTCACCAGGTCGATCACCGGCTGGGAGGAGCGGAAATTCCGACTGAGCACCACCAATTCGTTGTCCCCGCCGTTTTTGTACAGACGGTACGCGTCCAGGAACAGTTCCGGCTCCGCGTGCCTGAAGCGGTATATGGACTGCTTGACGTCCCCCACCATAAAGCGATTCACGCCGTTTGACAGGCGGCGGGCGATGGTCTCCTGTATATCGCTGGTGTCCTGGTACTCGTCTATGAATATGTACTGATAGCGCTGTTTGAGCGCGCTTACGGTGTCTTCGTCCCCGAGGATCTTCAGCGTCAGGTGCTCCAGGTCGTTAAAGCTCACCGCCGCCTTCGCCTGCTTCATTTCCCAGAGCTTGCTTCGGGACAGGCGGCAAAGCTGCGCCAGCGCCTGGAACGCGTCCCTGTCGGAACGGATGTCATTTAGCGCCACCTGGAGCGGTATGTCTGTTAGTTCTTTTATATCTCCTATATAGCTCTTGGCGCTGTCGCGCAGGTTTTTGACCCTTTCCAGCTTGTTCGGGTCGAATTCCCTGCCCCTGCCGGGACGGGCTGCCTGGAACCCCTCCGCCCACACGCGCATGCCTTCGTAGGAGGAGATGTCCTTCGCCTCTTCCAGCGCCTGTATATCCTTTTCTATGCAGCCAAGGTAATGGGAGGGCCCGTCCGTCTCCATGCAGATCAGCCTGGCCGCGCCAAGCAGATCCCGCGCGCCTTCCAGATGCCCCAGGCATGCGCTCAGCAGCGTATTCAGCCACACGGAGCCGTCACTTTCAAACAGTCTGAGCGCGCCGTCAAGCCAGCCCTCC
>JAFZLE010000062.1 GCA_017551645.1 Clostridia bacterium
CGGTAATGCATATGGCTATTTAAGCGCGGACGGGCGCTGGGTATTTGAGCCGCAGTTCATCTATGCCGCCAGCTTTAGAGAAGGCTTCGCACCTGTGAGAAAAGAAGAAAACGGGCCGTGGGGTTATGTTACGAAAGACGGCGGATGGCTCGTACAGCCTGTGTTTGACAGTGCGCTTTCGTTTTCGGAGGGTTTAGCTTGCGTCAGTACAGGCGGCCTATACGGTTTTATAGGTACGGACGGGCAATATGTTATTGAGCCACGCTTTGTCGGGACTGACTGGTGGGCTTTTTTCGACGAAGGCGTGTGCGCCGTGACGGAAGACGGAAAAAAATGGGGCTATATCGACAGGCAGGGCAACTGGGTCATACGACCTGAATATGTGAACTATATGGAGATCAACGAAGGCCTCCTCGCTGTAATGGACGACGAGCGAAAATGGAGCATCGCGGACAAAAAAGGCAATTTCGTGACCGAAAAAAAGTTTGCGGACCTGGACTTTTTCAGCGAAGGCCTGGCTGCCGCTTCGGAAGACGGGGAGCACTGGGGGTTTATAGACACCCGGGGTCAGTGGGCGATAGAACCCAAATACACTGCGTTCTATTCCGACGGCTTTGTCAACGGCAACGGACTGGCTTTAGTATCTTTACAGCCATATGATGAAACAGTATATTATAGCAGATACAATGTCCTGATCGACAAAGAAGGCAGGGAACTGCTGACGGCCAGAACGATATCGTTTATGGAAGACGGATCGATCAAAGCCTCTACGGATGAAGGCATCCGCGAATACCGGCTCACCGAAGACGGGCTGGACGAGATAGAGACCGTCAAGAACGATATGTATCTGAAGGATTACTACCCGTTTGAAGGCAAGAAGGTCGCCTATCTGGACTACGAGGCCGATTTCGCGTTTGACTGGAAATATCCGATCCCGCGCCTGGACGGGGCGACCGCGCTGCTGCCCGTATACGCCGCGCTGGCACAGGCGGTTTATCCGAAGGATCTTCGTTACGAAAACTATGTAGATAACGCGAACGCCTTTTTCACCTGCTCCAAGACGAACAGGGCTTACGAGCGCCTGGTGGACGGCGAGGCGGACATAATCTTCTGCGCCGGGCCTTCCGATCAGCAGATAAAAGACGCGAAAGCCAGGGGCGTGGAGTTCGAGTACACGCTGTTCGGATACGAGTCCTTCGTGTTCATAGTCAATCCGGAGAATCCCCTCGATGTTATCACAGTTGACCAGATAAAGGCGATATACTCCGGCGAGATCACCGCCTGGGACGAGCTGGGCGCGGAAGGGCTGGGGGAGATTATCGCCTACCAGCGCCCGAAGAACAGCGGCAGCCAGACCGCGCTGGAAAAGCTGATGGGGGATACGCCCATAATGCAGGCGCCGCAGGAGTACGTGTCCGACGGCATGGAGGATATACTTGAGACCATAGAATACCGCAACCTGCCCAATGCCATAGGCTACACTTTCCGCTTTTTCTGCGCGGACATGGTGGGCAGCAAGGTGAAGCTGCTGGCGATAGACGGGGCGGAGCCCACGGTGGAAAACATATCAAGCGGCAGGTATCCCATAATAACGCCCCTGTACGCAGTGACGCGCAAGGGCGAAAGCAACCCCAACGTAAAGCGCCTGCTGGCCTTTCTTACCGACACGCAGGGGCAGGAACTGGTGGAAAAAAGCGGTTATGTGGGACTGGGGAACTGATACCGCACAGACGCGGATATACAAACGCAATGGGCGGCGCGACGGCGCCGCCCTTTGCCGTATATATGCCTATTCGCTCACATAGTTGTCAAAGTAGCCCTGCACCAGCACCACGGGAGTGCCCTTGTCGCCGGAGCCGCTGGTAAGGTCGCACAGGGAGCCCAGCAGGTCGGTGTACCTGCGGGGAGTGGTGCCCTCGGACGCCATGCTGCCCTTGAGGTCGGCGTCTTTCTGGCGGATCTCGTCGGATATGGCGGACTTGAGCGCGTCTCCGGACAGGCTGCTGAATTTGTCGTCCGCCAGGTATTTGAGCTTAAGCTCGTTGGGCGTTCCGGCAAGGCCGGCGGTGTAGGCGGGGGAGACCACGGGATCCGCCAGCTCCCAGATCTTGCCCTGGGGGTCCTTGAACGCGCCGTCACCGTAGACCATTACTTCCACGGTTTTGCCTGTGGCGGCCAGGAGCTTTTGCTGTATGGAATCGACTATCCCGCGGCAGTCCCGCGGGAAGAGCTTGATCCTGTCCTCGGTGGCCTTGTTGGAGCCCAGCAGCCCGTAGTCGGGGTTATAGCCGGAACCGTTTACGGACGATGTCATTATGTCGTCAAGCCCCAGCACCGTGCGGCCGCCCGCCTGCCTGAGCAGGCGCTTGCTGCGCCCGCGGGTGTGGATGTCGCAGGTGATGACCGTGTCGGTATAGCCGAGTATGCGGCGGGGGTCGTTGGCGAAGATGATCTCGGACACGCAGCCCTCGTTCTCGATCAGCTGCTTATAATACGCCACGTAGTCCACGCCCGTGAATTCGTGGGGATTGTCGCCGAACAGGCGGCGGTAGTCATTAAGGGTGAGCAGGTCGGAGTACGGGTTTACGCCGGCTTCGTCCAGCTGGTCCAGCGTGACCAGGTGGTTGCCCACTTCATCTGAGGGGTAGGAGAGCATGAGCGTGAGCTTTTCGCAGCCCCGGGCGATGCCCTTGAGGCAGATGGCGAAGCGGTTGCGGGAGAGTATGGGGAACACGACGCCGACATTGCCGCCGCCGGTTTTGGCTTTGACGTCCGCTGCGATGTCAGAGACCGTGCAGTAATTGCCCTGGGCGCGGGCGCACACGGACTCGGTGACCGCCACCACGTCCCGGTCGTTCAGAGGAAAATTGCCCCGGCACGCAGCGTTCAGAACGCTTTTGGCCACTATGGCGCTTATGTCGTCGCCTTCGCGTATGATAGGGCAGCGTATGCCGCGCGCGGTAGTGCCCGTCAGTCTTTCGCTGTTCATAGTGCTTCCTCCCAAAGCAAGAATACTGAGATTATACCGCGCCGGAGCGGTTTTTATGTTACGGGATCAAGACAAAAATATTACGAACTTTATCTTTACAATGCACGTCCAAAAGAGTATGATATAAATGAGGTGAGATGTATTGTATACTGCCGAAGACTATGAAAAAGCGTTTGGAAAGACCAAAGCGCGCGTGATACTGGGCTCGGCGCTCATAGTGCTGGGGCTTGCCGGCATAGTGACGCTGACGCTGCTCAAACAGAAAATCGCGCTGTACATATTTACCGCGATAATGTATCTGGTGTGCTTTTTTGTATGGAGCTATAAGATCGCGCCCTGGCTGAAATACAGAAAATTCCTCAAAGAACTCAGGACCGGGCAGAGGAAACACGCCGTGCTGATATACCGCGGCATCGCGTTCGAGACCCGCATGTATGACGGCGTAGAGGTGTGGGACCTGGATTTTTACGAGGAAGACGGGCAGACCGAGCGCCTTATGGTGCTGGACGCCGAGTATCCCAAGCCCGCCCTGGAAGAGGGGCAGAAGGTCAGGGTCGAATCCTACGGCAGCTTTATTACCAAACTCGATCTGGAGGACAAAAATGCGTAAGCTTCTGTGCGTTTTGCTGGCGGTGAGCATATTCGTGTGCAGCCTGTCCGCGTTCGCGGAAGAGGAGACCGGCACCGAAACGCCGCCGGCGGCTCCGGGAGGCCGCGGCGCGGTGGAAGTTATCGACGGGCAGATAGAGGGAGAGAATGACCCCGTCGACGAATTCGACCAGGAAGGCGACAAGGTGGTATATGACCCCATAGAAGAGATCGCGCTGGACGACGTGGCCATCACCGACGCGCTGGATACCCTGGACGGCGTAAGGAACATACTGCTACTGGGGCTTGACAGCCGCACCAGCGCCAGCAGCGTGAATCAGGGCCGCACGGGCTATCTGCCCCGCAGCGACACCATGATGCTGCTGAGCGTGGACATCGAAAACCGCACGATAAAACTCGTATCGTTTTTAAGGGACCTGTATGTGGAGATCCCCGGCTACAAAAACAACCGCCTGAACGCCGCTTACGTGTTCGGCGGGTACGACCTGCTGGCCAAGACGCTGGAAAGGAACTTCGGCGTGAAGCCGGACGCCTACGTGGCGGTGAACCTGGCGGGCCTGGTAGAGGTGATAGACCAGCTGGGCGGGCTTTACGTGGACGTGCCTGCCAACAAAGTGGACAGGATAAACGCCGTCATATACTGGTACAACGACCAGGTGCTGGGCAAGACCAACAACCGTTCCGATTTCCTCACCCACGGCGGATATCAGCTTTTGAACGGCAAGCAGGCGGAAGCCTGGGCCAGGTACCGTTACAGCGAAAGCGACTTCCAGCGCACCGAAAGGCAGCGCCAGCTCATAGAGCTGGTATTTGACAAGGTGACCCAGATGTCCGTGAGCGAGCTGGCGGCTTTCGCCATGAAAAACATAAGCCTCGTACGAACGAACATGGCGCTCAACGACATCATCAAACTGGCGCCCGCCGTGCTGGCGATGAAAGGCGCCGAGATACAGCAGCTGACCATACCGCGCTCCAACGCCTACACGTCTTCCAGGATAAGCGGCATGGCGGTACTGGTTCCGGACAGGAGCAAGAACATAAAGGCGCTCAAGGAGTTCTTTGCCCAATGATCTGCAGCCGGGATCGCTTTGAGGCGGTGCTTTCCGGCGACCTGAGCGGGACAGACCGCCTGCCGATGGTGGAATGGGCCTCCTGGTGGCATCTGACGCTGGACCGCTGGGCGGATGAGGGGCTCGCAAGGGACCTGCCGGACCTGGCGCGCTTTGACGCGCTTGGGCTGGATCCCCACAGGCAGCTGTGGTTCAGGCACACCCTGCCCTCCTGCCCGAAGCCGCCTGCCCAGGGCAAGGGGCTGATGAGCGACAGGGACGGCTATCTTAAACTCAAGCCGTTTCTGTACCCGCAGGAGGAGGTCAGCCGGGTCAGGCAGATAATGGAAGGGTGGAAAACAGACCAAAGTCGGAACATCATCTGGTTCAGCATGGACGGCGGATTCTGGTTTCCCCGCACGCTGTTCGGCATAGCTGAGCACCTGTACTCATTCTACGACGAGCCCGAACTGTACCACGAGATACTGGAAGATCTGGCGGAGTATCAGCTTAAGGTGATGGACGCCATATTCTCAGTGTGCACTCCCGTGTTCATGACCATAGCGGAGGACATGAGCTACAACAAAGGACCCATGCTCTCGAAAAATATGTTCATGGAATTCCTGAAGCCGTATTACGACACCGTGGTGCCGTACATACGTTCGAAAGGAACCCGGGTGATAGTGGACTCGGACGGCGATATAAGCGAAATGGTGCCCTGGCTTATGGACGCGGGCATAGAAGGCGCGCTGCCCCTGGAACGGCAGGCGGGGGTGGATGTCAACCGCCTGAGGGAAGAGTATAAGGACTTCATACTCATAGGCGGTTACGACAAAATGGTGATGAAGCGCGGCGAAGCCGCCATGAGGCAGGAATTCGAGCGCATACTTCCCGCCATGAAAAAAGGGAGATACGTCCCTTCGGTGGATCATCAGACGCCGCCGGACGTATCCCTTGAGAATTACCGGATATATATAAGACTGCTGGAAGAGTATTGCACTAAGGCAGTATCCTGACTTTTTCGCCCTTTCCCACCAAAGCGGAAAGGGCTTTTATGTCGGAGTCAGACAGGGCGACGCAGCCCTGCGTCCAGTCGCCCGTCTTGCCTTCGGGGCTTTCCCCGTGGATCATTACGTAGCCGCCCAGGGGGCTCGTCCACTTGGGACGCAGCCGGAACAGCGCGGCCAAGCAGATGAGCAGATAATCAAAATAACCGAGCTCAGAACGTTTAAGCCCTCCCTTTGCGTCAGCGGGGGAGGGATAACTTATGCCCAGTGATATACAGAATTTGCTGGAACGGTTCACGGTGCAGATATAATAGCTGCCTTCGGGGGTCCTGCCGTCGCCTTCCCGTGTCTTTGCGCCCACCGGCTCGCTGCCCAGGCTCACGGGGCAGGAGAACAGCTCTTTTCCGCTTCTTTGCAGCGTCAGGCGGCGCAGGCTCTTTTCGATGACTATCATTTCAGCTTGGTCGAAAACAGACTTTGGTCGTTTCCGGTGTACTCGATCAATTCCGACACGGTGAGGAAGCGGTAGCCCCTGCGGATAAGCTCGGGGATGAGGATCTCCAGCGCCTTTACGGTCTCGGGGGAGGTCTCGTGGAAGGTCAGCATGGTGGTGTTGTACAGGTGGCTCAGCGCGTTGTCAACTATCTCCTGAGCGGTGGTCGAGGAGTTATAATCCCGCATATCGTAGCCTTTCGCTACGAAGGTGCGGGTATCCAGCAGGCTGGAGAACAGCCATTCGGGCAGCAGCGCGTCGGAAGAACGGATAAGAGTGGGCGTTTTGCCCGTGTACATGCGGGCGAGCCGGTCGGTCTTGCCCAGGCCGCTGGAAGTCTCCGCCACTATGCCGGAGCTTATGGAAGAATTGTCGTAGGTGTGGTTGCCGATCTCGTGGGACGTGCCGTTAAACAGCTTGGCCTGTCCGGGCAAACGTTCTATACTGGTGCCCAGCATGAAGAACGTGGCGTTCACGCTGTACTTTTTAAGCAGGGCGAGTATCTCGTCGGTGTACTCCCCGGGCCCGTTGTCGAAGGTGAGGGCCAGGCATCTTACGGGTGCGGCCGTGTTTTCGTTTACCGTTACGGATATCTGGGTGGTTATGGAAGTGCCGGGGTTGGAGAAGGTGACGCGCGTCCTGCCGGGGCACAGGCCGTAGAGCATGCCGTCAATGTAGGCGCACACGCTTTCGTCCTCCACGCTGGCGGCGGGCCGGGACGACAGCGGCTGCCCGTTGTCGCCGTAAAGCTGTATCTCCACGCATTCGTACTGGTTCACGCTCACGCTGCTCTCGGTAGTGTAGATCGCCTTTACGTTCTCATACACCCTTATCTCGCACTGGCAGCTCAGCTGCCCCGCCGTGAGGGTTATCACGCAGCTGCCGGTGGACAGGGGCCTGACCTGGCCTTCGGTATCGACAGAGGCGATCTTCGGGTCACTGGACGAATAGCTCACATCCAGCACCAGGCTGCCGGCAGGGTAAAACACAGGGGCCAGGGTCACGCCTTCGCCGCCCGCGGGCAGCATGTACAAGCTTTGGGTAAAACTAACGTTATCGGGCTTTTCTGCCACATATACCAGGCAGGACGCCTTCAGCCCGTTCAGCGCCACCACGCTCACCACGGCGCTGCCGTAGCCCGCGGCGGTAAGTTTGCCGTTATCGACTTTGACCACGTTTTCGTCGTCGCTTTCCCAGGTCAGGGGGGAGGCGGCGGCTGAAGCGGGGGAGATCTCCGCCTTAAGGGTGAGACTGCGGTTGCTGCGGGACAGAAGCACTTCGGTCTGGCTGAGGGATAAGCTGTCGGGCACCGGGTATACGCTGACCTGACACACCGCGTAGGACCCGTTCTGGGTCATGGCGCGTATGAGGCAGCTGCCTTCGCCTGCCGCGGTGACATTGCCCTGATTATCCACGCGGGCGATGTTGGGCTTGTTGGATTCCCACACCAGCTCGCGGTTTTTGGCGTTGCCGGGGAATATATACGCGTCCAGGGGATAGGACTGGCCCACGCCCAGCGCCAGCGAGTCCGGATGCAGTTCCACTTTCTTGACCTCGCTGGGCACATATATGTAAGCGTTTGCCTGCATGCCGTTGGCGGCGGTAAGAGTCACGGTGGCTATGCCTCCGCTGACCGCGGTGACGCGGCCGGAAGAATCGACGGTGGCGACGGTCTTGTCGTCAACGGACCACTTTACCCGCTTGTCGTCGGCGTTCTCGTTTATTTCGTATTCTATTACCGCGCTTTCGCCGGGCTCAAGGGTTATTTCGTTATTGGGGATGGTTAGCCTGGTGACGGGCTGACCCGTCACGGTGACGGTCACGCGGCTCTTGGTGCCGGTCTCCATGGTGCAGGTGACGGTGGTGGAGCCGGGGGTGCGGCCCGTGATACGGCCGTTTTTGTCCACGGAAGCGATGTAGGAGTTCTCGCTGGCCCAAGTGACGGTATGCTCCATCAGGTTTACGGGCTCTATCGACCAGGTGACGGTCCTGCTTTCTCCCGGGGCGAGGCGGATGTTTGACGCGGACAGCTTAAGCGTATACCCCGCCGCCCACGCGCATGACACAGCGAGCAGGCAGATACCCAGCCACAAGGAAAGAAATCTTTTCACGGCAGCTTCTCCACAAGTAATCAATGACAAAATTATATCATTTTATTACAAAAGTGTCAACGAGCGGCAAATATAAAATATGCAGATGAA
Source organism: Clostridia bacterium (assembly GCA_017551645.1). Lineage (GTDB taxonomy): Bacteria > Bacillota > Clostridia > Christensenellales > Aristaeellaceae > RUG14130. The sequence goes on from JAFZLE010000062.1 coordinate 8,349, forward strand.
ATACATATGCAATAATTTAACTTGTGCTTGCATTTGGCGGGGATGTGGAGTAAAATGATATAAGAGGTGGCTTATGCGCTTGAGTATTGACGCGAAGGCACTGCTGAGCTTTCTGGAGGGTAATCCCGACGCGGAGCAGCTGAGCAGCGGCGAGTATGTGGTGGATCTGTTCGAGCTGGACAGGCCCGCCACAATGGAAATAAGCATAAAAGGCGACAGCGTGTCCGTGCAGGGCGCGGCGTATCTGGAGTTCGACACGGAACTCCAGGGCTGGTACATGTCGGACACGGTCACCGAGCCCGAAGAGATACAGGCGCTGCTGAAAAAGGCGATGGAAGCGAATGGATGAGCAGGTGCTCAGAAGCGCGCTGAAGGAACTTGTCGCCGGGTATGAAGGCGAGCAGGCGGCGCTCAACGTGCTTGCCGTGCTGGACGAAAACAGCATCCCGCCTTCCTCCCTGTTCGAAATGGAAGACAGGGACATCAGGGAGCTCACGGGCCTGTCGCAGGAGACCTGCCGGCTGATAGGCATGGTGGATGAGCTGGCCAGGTATACCGGCGTCGAGCGGTTCGGGAAAGAGCCCTGCCTTGACAGCCTTGAGGCGATGGGGCGGTTCTTCCGGGCACTGACACTGGGCAGGCGGGAAGAATACTGCTATATCGCCTGCTTAAGTCCCCGGAAGCGTTTAAGGCGTCTGAGCCTGCTCAGCCGGGGCACGCTGGATTCGTCCACCGTGTACATGCGTGACGTGGCCAGACAGGCGCTGGCGGGGGGCGAGAAATTCGCCGTGCTGGCGCACAACCATCCGTCGGGCAGCCTTAACCCCTCACGTTCGGACGTGGAACTGACCAAAACGGCCCGGGAAGTGCTTAAAAACCTGGGAATAGAACTGCTGGAGCATGTGATAGTTGCTCCGGGCGGGTATACGGGAATAATGGACGGAGGCTGGCTGTGAACTGTCCGGCATGCTCAAGGGCGATAATCGATACCGGGGCACGGTTCTGCCCATACTGCGCCAGACCTCTGGACCCGGGCGAGAGCGCGGAGATGCTCGCCCGCGCGGACAGGGAGACTGACCTTACGAAAAAGCGGGAGCTGCTGCTTGAAGCGCGGGAACGTTTTCCCGATGACTTTGAGGTCGAAAAGCGGCTGCTGTTCCTGGGAAGACTGGGCGAAAAGGGCGGAAAGGTGGATTTCTACCGCATACCGTACTGGCCGCTCATGGCGCTTGAACGCCCCGGGGAGTTCAGCGCACGGGAGCGGGCCCAAATGCTGGACAGCTTCTTCGGGAATCCCGAAATAGGCAGAGTCGCCGCAATGTCAGGGGATCCCGAAGCATTCGAAAAAGAATATTTCGGGGCGATGGGTTTCAGGTATGTGGAAGTATTCCTGAAGGAATCCAACTCCAACAAGTATTTTCTGGGCTTCAGGCGCAGCGAAAGGGACGTGAGATGCCGCTGCCGCGAGAGCCTTGACAGGATGGTAAAAAACTTAAGAACGTCCGCAGACGTGCCGGAAACGTACCGCGCGCTGATGGAAGAAGCGCTGGAAAAAGGTTTTGCGCGGGTATTTGGTCAAAATGGGGAACAATAATCATTCTGCGACGTCCAACACACGGAGGGATGGATATATGAAAAAGCTGATGGCGGTGTTATTGGTAATCTTCCTGCTGGTGCCTGAAATGGCGCTGGCCGCGGGCTACACCGGGGGAGACGGCGTCTGGGGCGTGTATCTGGATTCCGGAGCCATCTACCAGGCGTACTATGACGCGTCTGTGGTGGACGGGGGAGCAGATTACATACTCGGTGTATACGATGCCTACGTATACTACCAGACTCCCCGTGTAAACGGTGTCTCCAGCCTGAAGCGTCAGGGGCTGTACCTGATCAGCGAAGAATACCAGCAGGCGGGCGACGCGCTGGAAAACATGGTGGTCGCCACTGGCAACCTGAACAGCCAGCGTCCCGAGAACAATACACTGTCCGAAGCCGTGTACGGGCTTGCCGTGCTGGATGAGGTCAGCGGATACGTGTACTTTATCGACGCTGCCGACAAAAAGGTCATAAACGTAGCGGCGGATTATCCCTCGCTGGGACTGGTCGTCACGCCCATATATACGGCTGAGAACGAGGTCGTGGAGCTGCGCCTGACTGCCAACGGCCTGGCTTTCCGGACCGCCGAAAAAGCTTATCTGTATATCCCCATGCTGCGCAGGGCGCTTGAATGCGGCGAAAACGTATTTGAAGCGTATAAACAAAAGGCCATGTTCAACGGCAGCGAAGTGCTGCTTAAGGAAGACGGCACGCTCATCGTGAAGCTGGACGCGGCAAACGACGTGAGCCTTACCATAAACGACTCCGTTCAGGAATTCGTGGTGTACGGCGGCTACCTGTTCTACCTACGCCGCACCCGCTGGCTCACCGAGATCGACCGTTTCGACCCTGTCACCCGTGTGTCCAAGGTAATGACCCGCGTGCTCAAGGAGCATATGCCCCAGCTGGTGGCGGCGGGCGACTACCTGTATATAATAGATACGGATTACACCGTTTACCGCGTGTCTCCCACTACCGGCAGGTACGCGGAAGCGTATAAACTGGGCAACAGCTACCAGGGCCAGCAGGCGGCTCCCCGGCTGTACGGCGCGGGCGAGGAACTGCTGGTGTACGACCAGCCCCTTACCGGCGACACGAATAACCTGACCCTGTTCTACAAGCAGTTCGTGGGCTCCACCGAGCATCCCACGCTGCCCGCTCAGCAGCAACCCACTCCCACTCCTCCGTTCCTGAACACCCCGACTCCCGCGCCTACCACCTACGCAACCATGCAGAAGGGCAGCAGGGGCGACGATGTCAAGCTGCTGCAGGAAAAGCTGATAGAGCTGGGCTACCTTAACGATACCGCCGACGGCGTGTACGGGACCAAGACCCAGAACGCGGTGCAGATGCTGCAGAGCGATATCGGCCTCAACATGAACGGCAAGGTGGACAACGAGCTCATGCAGAAACTCGTGAACGGCGAGATACAGCCTTACAGCCCCTACCTGACGGTAAAACGCGGGGATAAGGGCGAAAGGGTCACCGCCCTGCAGACGCGGCTCAAGCAGCTTGGGTACCTGGCCGGCGCGGTCGACGGCAACTTCGGCGGCGCGACCTATAACGCGGTGCTGCTCTTCCAAAAGCAGATCGGGCTTGAGGAGACCGGCGTTGCGGATGAGGATACCCTAAGGGCGCTGTACTCGGACAGCGCTCCGGTAAATACAAGTTATATAGACTTAAGAAACGGCGACAGCGGAATCCGCGTCGCCGAACTTGTAGACAGACTTATTGAGCTGTATTATCTGCCTTCCACCGCAAGGGGCAGCTACTACACCGACGAAGTGGAAAACGCTGTCAAAAAAGTGCAGGCGCGCATGGGCTACTGGCAAAGCGGCACCGCCACGCGCCTTATGCAGAGCTGGCTGTTCGGGGGCAAGGTGCCTGAGAACAGTGATTACATCACCCTGGTCTACGGCGACAAAAACGACCGCGTAAGATCATTGCAGGCAAGGCTCAGGACCCTGCAATACGACGCCGGTGACACCGACGGCAAATTCGGGGTAAAGACCCGCGCCGCGGTGCGCATGTTCCAGAAAGCCGCGGGGCTTGAAATGACGGGCAAGGCGGACGAAGAGACGCTGGCGATACTGTTCTCCGCGAACGCCCCCCTGTACGCCACGCCCACTCCCGCGCCCGCCCCGTTCGTGGATTATGCTTCAGGCTTCACGGTAACGGTAATAACGGACGCCGCTACGATATACGAAGCCCCGTCCCTGTCCGCAAATCGTCTGGGCACGGTGGTGCGCAATACCGGGCTTACGCTGCTCTCGTCCAACGGCGAATGGGCCAGAGTGAGGAATTCCAGAGGCGCGGTAGGCTATATGCTCATGTCCGCGCTGCAGGTCGCGGGCCCCACGCCCACTCCCGTCGCGGAAAGCTTTACCAACCTGTACCAGCCGGTCGCGTATGTGGTAAGGAGCAACTATACGGACGTGTTCAGGGAGCCGTCTTCATCCTCCGCCGGGCTGGCGCGGCTTTACAGGGGCGATATAGTGCAGCTTAGGGCATACTCTCCCAACTGGGGCAGGGTGACTACCGCCTCCGGTATAAACGGCTACGTGCGCCTGACCGATATATCGCTCGCGCCCGCCGCCACGCCTACTCCTACGCCGACTCCCACACCCACTCCCACGCCTACACCCACTCCTACGCCCACGCCCACGCCGACTCCCACGGAGATACCTTTCGTGGACGTGTCGGGCATCATATACGTAAGGGCGAAGGCAGACAATACCGTGCTGTATGAGAGGCCGGACACCAGGTATCCCAGATGGAAAGTGTCCAGATCCGGCGAGTACAGGCTGACCGCCATAGGGGGCCAGTGGCTCAAGATACTAAATCCCTCCAACCACATGATCGCCTACGGTCTTAAGGACGACTTTGACGTATATGTCAAGCCTACGGACACTCCCACGCCTACACCAACACGTACGCCCACGCCTACGCCGACTTTGACGCCAACGGTCACGCCGACGCCTACACCGACTCCGACGCCAACGGTCACGCCTACGCCTACGCCGACTCCGGAGATAACGCCCACCCCGACACCGGAGGTCACGCCTACGCCGACTCCGGAGGTCACGCCGACGCCCACGCCGGAGGTCACGCCTACACCCACACCGGAGGTCACGCCTACACCCACGCCGGAGGTCACGCCTACGCCGACTCCCGAGATCACACCTACGCCGACTCCGGAGGTCACGCCTACGCCCACGCCGGATCCCGACGATGAGACCGACAGCATGGCAGAGCTCGCGGAGCCCGTGAACGTCATAGTGACCGCGGAGGGAGACGTACCGGTTTACGAAAGGGCGAGCGAGAACAGCGACATACTGTTCACGGTGCCCGCTTCCAGCCGCCTGGTGATGCTGGCGAACAGCGAAAACTGGGCGCAGGTCCGCATTTCCGACGAGGCTGTCGGCTACATGCGCCTGATGGATATAGAAGTAGACGAGACTCCCGAGCCGACTCCGACGCCGACTCCGGAACCCACACCTACGCCTACACCCGAGCCGACACCGACGCCTGAACCCACACCTACACCCACGCCGGAGCCTACTCCGACACCCACACCGGAACCGACGCCCACACCGACGCCCGAGCCGACCCCGACGCCTACCCCCGAGCCGACGCCTACGCCGACTCCGGAACCCACACCGACGCCGACACCCGAGCCGACTCCGACGCCGACTCCGGAACCGACGCCTACACCTACCCCAGAGCCGACACCCACGCCGACTCCGGAACCCACCCCGACGCCTACCCCCGAGTCGACGCCTACTCCGACTCCGGAACCCACGCCTACGC
>JAFZLE010000063.1 GCA_017551645.1 Clostridia bacterium
AAACAAAACGGTTATGTTTTGCATGATAACGCTCTTGCATTCAAATCATAACCATTATATAATATCGTCAGCGGGCATAAGCCCAAAAATAAAAGTACGGAGGGACTTCCATGAAAAAACTGCTGACCCTGCTGCTCGCGCTTGCCATGCTGCTGAGCGTCGCAGCGATAGCGGAAAGTATCGACGACATCGACGCGCCCTACGATCCGCCTATCAACATTACCGCGTGGCGTTTCCTGAGCTCCGCCATACAGTTTGAAAACGGCGACACCATCGAGAAAAACATATACATCGACCGGTATCTGAGTGACCTGGGCATCAACCTGACTTATGACTGGGTGGTAGCCGAGGAGCAGTTCGATCAGAAAATGAGCGTATCCATCGCTTCCGGCGACCTGCCTGACCTGATGTGGCTCAAGAGCCAACAGCTCAAGGAACTGGCTCAGGAAGGCAAGCTCTATGACCTGACCGAGTTGTTCGACACCTACGCCAACCAGTACGCCAAGGATACTCTCTGCGCAGATATGCTGCAGTTTGCGACCGCCATGATTGACGGAAAACTCTACGCCATCCCGCACACCGCCTCCTCCTTCGACAGCCTGGGCGTGCTGTTCATCCGCACCGACTGGCTGGAGAAGCTGGGTCTTGAAGAGCCCACCAATCTGGACGAACTGGAAGCCATCATCGAGGCGTTCGTGACCCAGGATCCCGACGGAAACGGAGAGGATGACACCTTCGGCATGTCTATGCAGAAGGATTTCTGGAAGCACGCACATTCTACCGCTGCAGGCCTGTTCTACGGCTATCACGCTTATCCCATGGCCTGGATCGAGCTGGAAGACGGCACTATCGGTTACGGCTCTGTACAGCCCGAGATGAAGGACGCCCTTCTCAAGCTGCAGGAGTGGTACGCCAAGGGCTGGATCGATCCCGAGTTCAATGTCAAGGATAAGGCCAAGGCCAAGGAGATCGTGTCTTCCGGCAAGGTAGGCGTAGTATTCGGCACAATGTCTTCTGCCGGCGCGCATCTTGACGCCAGCGTGGTCAACGATCCCAACGCGGACTGGAAAGCCTACCCCGTGCTCTCCGCCGATGATAAGCCCGCCAAGCCCATCACCAAGATGCCCGTGACCCGTTACTACGCGGTGAGCGCGAAGTGCGAGCATCCCGAATTCATCATCAAGCTGCTCAACTGGAGTCATCAGTCGGCGTACGGCGAGCAGACCGATAACTCCCTGTCCATATCCGAGAGCGGCATCGCCATCTGGCAGTATAACGTGATCGGCGACGAGAACCCTGGCAAAAACCTGAACGCCTTCAAGAAGATCCGCACCGCCTTTGAGACCGGCGATCCTTCCATCTTGAACACCGAGGAGCGCGGCTATTACGACCGCATACTCACCTGGCGCAACGACAAGAATCCCGATGGCTGGACGCAGGACAGGATCTTCGGCGAGAACTCCAGCTTCGCGGTCATCGAGAAGTACGTTGACGATGGCAACTACATCGTGAACGAGTTCTACGGCACTCCCACCGATTCCATGAGTAAGTACATGGCGACCCTCGAGGCCATGGAGGCTGAGGTATTCACCAGCATCGTCATGGGCGAAGATATCTCCGCGTTCGACAAATACGTGGAAGACTTCTACGCGCTGGGCGGCACTCAGATCACCGAAGAAGTGAACGCCTGGTACAATTCCGTACACTAAGCACTCGGCACGAAGGGGGACTTGTTGTCCCCCTTTGTATTTTTGAATCTTGTAAAAGACAACTACGCTTTAAGGGGAATACCAGATGACAAGTGCCCTCACGCGCGCTAACCGCTCGGCAGCCCGGCTCAAACGCGAGATGCCTCTGCATTTCATGCTCCTGCCCGGCTTAGCGCTCATAATCGTGTTCCATTACGTTCCCATGTTCGGCATCGTCATGGCCTTTCAGGATTTTTCTCCGTCCAAAGGTTTCGCGAAGTCGCTGTGGGTGGGGCTTGAGAACTTCAAATATGTAATGACACTTCCAAATATAGGCAGCGTTATTTTCAACACCGTTTTCATCGCCGTGATGAAGATCGTGCTGGGGCTGATAGTGCCGATTTCCGTGGCGCTGATGCTGAACGAAGTGGCGCTTAAAGTGTTTAAGCGTACCGTGCAGACGATCATCTATTTCCCCCACTTCCTGTCCTGGGTCATACTTGGCGGTGTGCTCATGGATGTGCTTTCACCCAACAGTGGCATAGTCAACGACATGATCCGCCTGTTCGGTGGAAAACCTGTATATTTCCTGGGGAACAAGACTTGGTTCCCCTACACCATGGTCGTGACCGCCGTGTGGAAGAACTTCGGCTACGACACCATAGTATACCTAGCCGCGCTGACCAATGTGGACAGGAACCTGTACGAGGCCGCTTCCATAGACGGCGCCGGGCACATCGCCCAGACCTGGCACGTGACGCTGCCTGGCATACTGCCCATCGTAACGCTTATGGCGGTACTTAATCTTGGCAATATCCTGAACGCGGGTTTTGACCAGATATTCAACCTTTACAGCCCTTCGGTGTATTCCACCGGCGACATTATCGACACGCTGGTGTACCGTCTGGGCCTGGAGCAGGCACAGTTCAGCGTATCCACCGCTGTTGGCCTGTTCAAGAGCGTGGTCTCCATAGTGATGGTAAGCCTCAGCAACTACCTTGCCGGGCGTTACGCCAATTACCGCGTTTTCTGAGGAGGCGTACGCATGAAGAAAGACCTTATCGCGCCTCGTGCCTCCCGGATACGCAAGACCCGCGGTTATGTAGTGTTTCTGTGCTTTGACTACCTGCTGCTGGTTCTGGCCGCGTTGCTGTGCATTCTGCCGCTTATAAACGTGCTGGCGGTATCTTTCTCATCCTCCGCGGCGACCGCGGCGGGTTACGTAAAGCTCTGGCCGGTTCAGTTCACCACCGCGTCTTATCGCTACGCGCTATCCAAGCCGCAGTTCATCACCGCCTTTGGCATATCCGTCAAGCGCGTGCTGCTTGGATATGTGATAAGCATGTGCGTAATCATACTCACCGCTTATCC
>JAFZLE010000064.1 GCA_017551645.1 Clostridia bacterium
CGCCCCCGCCTGAACTCCTCCGTAACGCCCTTGAGCAGCGAAGACGTGGGCTCGCTGCCCCGAAGCAGGGCTCTGGGTCTTTGTATCATGCATATCACCTCGTTTTGCGGCGGCGTCTGCGCCGCCAGTGGTCAGTGGTGAGTGGTGAGTGGTTAGATACTGGCGCGTCATTGCGAGTGTCACGGAGTGACACGTAGTGACACGTAGCAATCCGTTCTTATTCGTCGGGGGCTATGAGACGACGCCTGACAGCGTCATTGCGAACGCAGGCGAAGCTGAAGCGCGGCAATCCGTTCTCATTCGTTGGGGTTACGGATTGCCACGGGCGACAAGTCGCCCTCGCAATGACGCAGAAAGAGCATGTCGTTCGTCCCGTAGCGGAGCCCTCCAGAGCTCCACCGTTCCTGTTATGATGAGGGGTTACGGATCCCCAGAGGGGCCATGGTGCCGCGCCTGCCGTTGGCAGGCTCGCAATGACGCATAAGGGCATCTGCTTTCGGTGTCGTCAGCCGTTTGCGCCAGCGGAGCAGTCTTGTCAAGCGTCAGCGCAGACGGCTTTTGACCAATGACCAATGTCCGCGGACGCAGCGGCGGCTTTGCCGCCCTCTAAAAGCTAAAAGCTAACAGCTGACAGCTATATACGCCGCCGCTACGATACCGCCTCTATCCCCGCTTTTATCCTCTCCGTCAATTCCTTCATGTCCTTCGAGGAGGTCAACCGCGCGGCGGAGATGAGTTCGCCCAGCTTTATCCTTACGGGGCAGAAGGGCAGGTATCTTGAGAATATCCGCCCCGTCTGCACGGGCACCTGCGCCCTCAGGGCGATGAACGAGGCGCCTTCCTTTAATTCGTGCACCTGCCCGTCCTTATAGCGGTGCCCTTCGGGGAAGATCACCAGGGGCGAGCCGTCCTTGAGCGCCTTCAGCGAGGTCCTCAGCGCGTCCATGTCCGTGTTTTCCCGGTCCACGGGGAACGCCCCCGCGGTGGTTATGACCAGGGAGACGAATTTATGCCCAAACAGCTGCTTTTTGGCCATGAAGCGCACGTTTTCCGGCATCACCAGGAACACCGCGATGGCGTCCAGAAAGCTCTGGTGGTTGAGCGCCAGCAGGTACGCCCCTTCCGGCAGCTTCCCCTCCAGCTTCACGGGAAAGAACAGCACCGAGAGGGTCTTGAAAAAGTACCACAAAAACCTGCGGAATCTCTTGTGTTCTGTCATAGCTCAGCCCTGCTTTTCCTGTTCCCTTTGCATGTCCGCCTTGACGGCGAGGTTCGCGGCTATGGCGCTGTTCTCGGCGGCTTCGCCCGCGGCGTACAGCCCCAGGGAGCCCAGCCACGACACAAGGGAGCCGAATATCATGGTAAGAAAGCCGTACACCGCCATCAGCGTGCCCGCGCTTCCGGAATATGAAAACGCGCCCGCAAATACCATTAACAAGCCGCTTATCACGCTTAAAGTTATTCCTATATAGCACAGCGCCTTCGCCGCCGCCTTGCATTTGGGTCCTATATTGTTGAACATCAGCGCCCGTCCCCCTTCATGTTTTTCTTGTATTCGTCGAGATACCTGTATCCCGTGTCCTCGCCGGAACCGCCCTCATCCGAAGCGGCGGCTTCGCCCTTAAAGTTTATGTACTGCATCCACGACACGGCGCACGCCCCGCTCACCGCTGCCGCGATCAGCCGTACCAGCGCGCCCAGCGCGAACTCGTTCACGGGAAGTATGCCTTCGATCATCCCGTTTAGGAAATTGGAATGAGCTATACCGCCCGCGATGCCCAGCAGCGTGCCGATCACTATGCCTACCGCCAGCACGGGGATCAGGTGGAACGCCTTTGCATCAGGCTTCGCGGCTTTGATAAGGCAGTACACCGCCACGGGCAGGCAGATATTCGGCACGTACTGCGTGTAATTGTACAGCGACACGTACTCGCCGGCAGTCATTTTAGCGCTTATCACATTGACCGAGGAGAAATACTGGAACGCGAACGCGGCGAGCGAGACGATAAGGCACAGCGCGCCCACGCCCGCGTACACGCCCTTTCTTTTGCCGAAGTATTTTTCGATTATGATGAGTATGAGCGCGTAAAGTCCCATTTTATATCCTTTCCCGGGCGGCGGCGTATACGCCGCCAGCTTTTAGCTGTTAGCTGTTAGCTTTTAGAGCGCCTTCGGCGCGGGTGACGGGGTTGTCGTTGGTCGTTGGTCGGCGGTCAGCGGTGTATCGTCATTGCGAGCGGTCGAAGACCACGTGGCATCATGACCCCTCTGGGGATCCGTTTCTTATCTGCACGTTATCGCAACAGGTACGTGGAGCCCAAAGGGCTCCGCTACGGAATTTATGCGGGTATCATCGTAGCGGAGGGCTTTGCCCTCCACCGTTCTTGTTGGCGCATGGATCTACAAAACCGAAAACCCCAGGTCTGCTATCACTTTTTTCATCGCGCCGTTGTCCGCTTCCGTGCGTATCGTCGCGGTTTTGCCCTGCTCGATTATATATCGCAACACGAAGGAACACGTCTGGTGGGCGTATCCCTGTCCGCGGTAAGGTCGGGCGGTGCGCACGTCGCCCACTTCCCACGCGTTTTGTGAATACTTTTCCACGCACGCCCTGCTTACCATTTGCCCGCCTAAGAACATACCGCAGTAAACCGCGCCTTCATTATACGCCTGTTCCCATTTGGTTTTCTCAAGGACGCGCTGGCCGCACAGCTTCAAATGCTCGCAGAAAAGCTCGTAATCTTCTTTGGTCAGCCAGCGGATATTCTGGTTCGCGTCAGCGCAGTCGGCCGCTCTTTTGGCAAAATACAGTATCTCCATCAATCTTCCTCACGGTTACCGGACGCGCATAGGAGGTTCGATCACTTCCCCACGCAGAACGACTCAAACATTAATGAGATCGCATCTTCTGAAAGCGTCTCCCCCGTTATCTCCCCTATCATCTCCAGCGCGTCGGTGATGTCCTGGCGCGCCAGGGGCAGGTAGGGGGC
>JAFZLE010000065.1 GCA_017551645.1 Clostridia bacterium
CTTTCCAGCAGCGCCTGTATGCGCGCGTGGGGGTTCAAAAGCTTGTCCAGGGAGTGGTCGTGGTTCAGGGTGGCGATTATGAAGGACATGTACTTGCTCATGTCCGCCTCTATGAACCATTCCCTCTGCCTGAGTTCCGGGGGCAGGTAGCACAGGTTGGTGCCTATGACGCCGCCCAGGTAACCCTTTTTGTACGCCTCGTCGAACGCCTTGTAGCCGTTGGTGAAGAAGCAGAAAGTGGCGGTCATGAACACGCGGCCCACCTGGCGCCTGCGCAGGTCCTTGAGCAGGTCCAGCATGCTCTCGCCGGAAGAGATGATGTCGTCCGCCACCAGCACGTCCTTGCCCTTTACGGAAGCGCCCATGTAGTCGTGGGCGATTATCTGGTTGCGCCCGTCCACCACTTTGGAATAGTCCCTGCGCTTGTAGAACATGCCCAGGTCCAGCCCCAGCACGGTAGAGTAGTAGATGTTGCGGGAGATGGCGCCTTCGTCGGGGGAGACGATCATCATATGGTCCTTGTCCAGCTTAAGGTCGTTGTGCTTTTTCAGCAGCGCCTTAAGTACCTGGTAGGTGGGCATGATGTTCTCAAAGCCGGTCAGGGGGATGGCGTTCTGCACGCGGGGGTCGTGGGCGTCGAAGGTGATTATGTTCTCCACGCCCATGTGGGTCAGCTCCTGCAGCATGAGCGCGCAGTCCATGCTCTCGCGGCTCACCCTGCGGTGCTGGCGGCTCTCGTACAGGAAGGGCATTATCACGGTGATGCGGTACGCCTTGCCGCCTATGGCCGCGATGACGCGCTTTAGGTTGGCGTAGTGGTCGTCGGGGGAAGTCAGCACGGTCTCGCCGTACATTTTATACTTGATCTGGCGGGCAGTGACGTCGGAGATTATGTACACGTCGTAGCCGCGCACGCTCTGGTCCAGCAGGCCCTTGCCCTCGCCGGTGCCGAAGCGCGGGCACTTTGTGGAGAGCAGGAAACTGTCGGTGTCCCTGCCGGGGAAGGCCACGAAGTCGGAGTTTTCCTCAGCGGGCGCGTCCCGCCAGGTCATCAGGTACTGGTTGATCTTTTCGCCGATCTCCTCGGTGCCGGGCAGGGCGATTATGCCCAGGGGCGCTACGGGAGCGTTTTCAAACGGGACTTTTACGGCGCCGGACAACACTTCACTCATAGCGGTCTATCTCCTTTTGCTTTCTGCTTATATTTTATCAAAGTATATGTTATTAGTAAAGGATGGCTGCGGAAAAAAACAGGTTATTTTAGACGCGGCAGCCTTCGGCAAAAAACGCGCCGGAGAGGTGTATGTCTCCGGCGCGCGCGGTTTTACAGTCCGCTCAGGTCGTAATCCGGCTCAAGGTTTGCGATCAGGGTGTCTATGTCGTAAGCGGAGTTGACGTAGAGTATTTCAAGGATGCTCCCGGTCTTGAACATCTGGATAGCCAGGTCGTCGGCAGGCTGCCAGCCGGCGATGGGCTGTGAATACTGGCTGGCCATCCCCATGGCTTCCGTCGCTTTGGCAAGCACGGGATCGGTCTGGGGGTTCTGCTTTGCCTCGCCGTAGACCTTTGTGAAAGCGCCGGTCAGGTATTTGGCCGCCGAGCCGTCCTCGTCGTTCAGATAGATGTCAGCCAGCTGCACGCCGTCATCCACGAAGTAGTATATGGCCCTTGCGGAATATTTGCTCAGCTTGGTATCGACTGTTTTAGCGTACACCTGGGAAACGTCCGCGAACTGACCGTAAAGGCGCACGTCGCCGCGGAAAGCAGAGGCGTTTTCACCCGCCAGCACTTCCTGCTGGGAGGCGCCCCACCTGATGCCGTTTCTGAATGCAGTAGCTTCAGGAGCCGGTTCGTCCTGGGGCTGGACCGCATTACCGGAAGGTACGTAGGTTATATTTTCGGGATTGAAAGAACGAATACCGGACATGATCTCGTTCAGCAGCTTGGACGCTTCGGATTTTCTGGTCGCCTCATCAGAGGAGAACTTGTAGCCGTTCAGGTCAAAATCGATGTTGAGATAATAGTTCTTGTCGCTGCTGTAGCCCGCTTTGTCGGACAGAAGCAGTGAAGTTTGCAGGTGAGAGTACTCTGTTTTGCCGCTCGTGTTTTTGTATCCCCGTGTGTAGCACTCAAAGAGGTTGCCCGCCTCGTCTGTAAGGATAAACACCTCGTCGGGAGTATCTCTTTTTACATAATTGATGGCGGAATAAGTTTCCGCGCTGATAACGACTCTGGCGGAAGCTTTTTCGGCGAACACGGCGTAAAGAGTGAACTTATAGTCGTCCATTTCCGCGACGAACAGAGGCGCGGTCTGGGTTATGAAGCCCAGCTTGCGGGAAATCTTTGTGGAGAGGTCGAAATGGATGCCGAAATCGCCGAACTCCAGGGAAGGGCTGAGAATGCCCGCGAAGGCATTGTATGTCCAGTAATCGGACACGGCGGACATGGCATGATACTGTATCTGGGACTGAACGCGGGGCAGTTCCTTTTTCGCGGCGGCGGTCAGAACGCTCACGCGGGAAGCTTCGGTGTCTGTGCGGGCAAAATTGTAGATGAGCCGCACCAGCAGCTTGGCGTTCTTGGATATGCCGCCCAGTTTGATGACCGCTTCCACTTCTCCGTATTCGGGATCGACATACGCCGCAATCCCATCGGAGCCGTCATATAAAACGTACTTGTCGTCGCTGCACTTGTTGAGCAGCCTTTCGTAGGAGTACTCGTCCATCGCCTGATAGGTATACTGGATGATCTCATCATCATTTATGAACGAAATGTAATTCGGCTGGAACTCGTTGCACATCATGCCTGCGGGACTGCGGAAAGTCAGGTATGTGGACTTGGTGTAATAATCGTCCCAAAACAGCAGCGAGGAGCTGTTGTTGGTGAGCCATACCGTGGGTACGAGCTCTTCCGGAAGCGCGAGTACCCGGGAATAGTGTTCCGTGTACAGCTGATGCAGGTACGGCAGGTCCTCGGCGCAGGCGAGCATACCCAGCGCCAGCGTCAGCGCAAGAACAAGAGAGAGAAGTTTTTTCATGTTGTTCCTCCTCCGAAATCGGTGAGTTTGTTGCTGTGTTTATTGTAGCGCAGGAATGTTAAAAAAGAAATGAGTGGGAATTACGAAATATTGACATCAGCGGACGAAAAAACGGGCGGGAAATCCCCCGTCCGTTATTTGCCGCACTCCTTAAGTATCCTTTCGGCGGTGAGGATGGCGGCGCGGCCCGTCTCGCAGCTGCCCAGATCCCGGTGGTGGCGGGCGATCTTTTCCGCGTAGGCGGCTTCGTCAAAGGACAGTATGGCGTTTATGAGGCTTTGACCGTCCTCGGCGAAAACTCCGGGCCAGGTGTGTATGTCGGAATAGAAATTGCGGATGCTCACGTAATTGTTTACGTCCGGGCAGTACAGGAAGGTCCTGAGCCCTTCCAGCGAGGCGTCCCAGATGGAGGAGGAATAGTCGGTGATAAGGCAGTCGGCGGCCAGAAGCAGGGGCTGCATGTCCTCTTCACTGCTCACGTCCCCGTTAAGGGACAGGGCAGCGGTGTCGGAATAATAGTGGCCGCGGAACCAGATCTCCCAACTTCCGCCGAAGCGCCCGGAAAGCGCGCGCCGGACTTCGCACGCGTCAAAGGGCGCGAAATCGGACTGGTCGTCCCGCCAGGTGGGGGCGTACAGCGCTATGTTTCTGCCCGTCCAGCCCAGGCGGGCGCGGATATCGCGCCGCAAGCTTTCCTTTTCGGGGGAGAAGAACACGTC
>JAFZLE010000066.1 GCA_017551645.1 Clostridia bacterium
AAGACCGCGACCGGCAAGGTATGGGGGCAGAAGACCCCGGACGGGAACTACGTTCTCATCTACAACCCCACTCCCGACGGCCAGCACCGCTGGCCCCTGGCGGTAGTGAGCGGTGAGGACGGCTACACCTTCGGTCATATGCGGGCAGTGACGGGAGATTTCGCTCCCGCCCGCTACGGCGGCAGGGACAAGAACCCGGGTCCCCAGTACATGCGGGGCATAATCGAGGGCAGCCCCCGACCCGAGGGCGTGCTGCCCGTGGTCTACTCGGTAAACAAGGAAGACATCTGGATATCCCTCATTCCCCTGCCCCTTGAAGACGAGACCGGCACCGAAATACACGAAAACTTCGGCGAAAGCGGCGCCATGCGGGCGTGGAGCGTATACTCCCCCCTCTGGGCTCCCGTGCGCCTTGAGGACGGCGAACTGCGCCTTGCCGATACGGAGCCCGCCGACATGTCCCGGGCGGAAAGGAGCCTGCCGCTGTCCGGCAAGGGCGAAGTGACCCTCAGGCTGCGGATAGACGCAGTCTGCCCCGGAACGGAGATATGCGTATGGCTGAGGGATGACATGGGCGGTTACGCCGCCGGCATAGTGTTTGGCGGCGATGGGCGCGTCCACGCCTACTCCGCGGGCCGTACGGAATACTGGACAGCCTTCGAGACCGGCAAAACGCTGTGCCTGCGCCTTGCGTTCGACTGTCTGAACAACTGCTTCGAAGCGGAGCTTGACGGAACAAAAAAGCGCTTCCGACTGTCCTCCGCCCGGGACAGTATCTCGCTTTTGAGCGTGTGCACCAAGGGTTTCTGGAGCGTGCCGTACCCGAGCATCAGCACCGTGGGCAAATACGGCACGGCCGATCAGGTGCTCCACGGCAGCGAACAGCCCGTACCCGAAAGAAGGCTCAGCCTCATATCCTTTGATTTTACCGTCCTTTGAGCATTAGCGGCACGGGACGAAATGCCCTGTCCGGCAGCCGCTCACGCGGCACGCCCGGATCACAGATCGCCGCAGCTGTTTCGACTTTGTAATTTTACTTGCATTTTCCCCGGAACGGTGCTATGATAGCCGGGAAAAGCGATGATGGGACACAGCAGCGGGCGTTCCGCCCAGAGAACTGCCGGATGGTGCAAGGCAGAGGGAACACGCTGTGATCCGGCCCTGAGCGGGCGGCGGCGAGCCGCCGGGGAGCGCCCCGTACAGCGCGCTTGAGCGGCGCGGTCTTCCGCGCAAATTGGGTGGCAACGCGGAAAACTTCCGTCCCGATGGCTGGGGCGGGATTTTTTTATTCTGAAATAACGATTTCCATGAAAGGAAGTGCTCCCATGATAGACATCAGTCTAATTCGCAACGACCCCGATCTCGTGCGGGAAAACATCAAAAAGAAGTTCCAGGATCAGAAACTGCCCCTGGTGGACGAAGTGATCGAGCTGGACAAAAAGAACCGCGAAGCCATTTCGCGGGCGGATTTCCTGCGCTCCCGGCGCAACAGTATAAGCAAGCAGATCGGCGCGCTGATGGGCCAGGGCAAAAAGGACGAAGCCGAGGCCGCCAAGCAGCAGGTAAAGGACATGCAGGACGAGATCGCCGCCCTGGAAGCCAGGGAAACGGAATACGCCGAGGAGATCAGAAAGCGCATGATGGTGATACCCAACATCATCGACGCTTCCGTGCCCATCGGCAGGGACGACAGCCAGAACGTGGAAAACGAGCGCTTCGGGGAACCCGTGGTGCCCGCCTGGGAGATCCCCTATCACGTGGACATCATGGAGCGCCTGAACGGCATCGATCTGGATTCCGCCCGCCGCACCTCCGGCAACGGCTTCTACTACTTAAAGGGCGACATTGCCCGGCTGCACAGCGCCATACTGTCCTACGCCCGGGATTTTATGATCGACCGGGGCTTCATCTACTACGTGCCGCCCTTCATGATCCGCTCCGCAGTGGTCAACGGCGTGATGAGCTTTTCCGAAATGGAAAACATGATGTACAAGATCGAAGGTGAAGACCTGTACCTGATCGGCACAAGCGAGCACAGCATGATCGGCAAGTTTATCGGCCAGATACTGGACGAAGCCGAACTGCCCCAGACACTGACCTCCTATTCCCCCTGTTTCCGCAAGGAAGTGGGCGCCCACGGCATCGAGGAGCGCGGCGTATACCGCATCCACCAGTTCGAGAAACAGGAAATGATAGTGGTGTGCAAGCCCGAAGACAGCATGACGTGGTATGACCGCCTGTGGAAAAACACCGTCGATTTCTTCCGCAGCATGGATATACCCGTACGCACCCTGGAATGCTGCTCCGGCGACCTGGCCGACCTGAAAGTGAAATCCTGCGACGTGGAAGCCTGGAGCCCCCGCCAGCAGAAGTATTTTGAAGTGGGAAGCTGCTCCAACCTGGGCGACGCCCAGGCCCGCCGCCTGGGTATCCGCGTCAAGGGCGCGGACGGCAAAAAGTACCTGCCCCACACCCTGAACAACACCGTGGTGGCCCCGCCCCGCATGCTGATCGCTTTCCTGGAAAACAATCTTTGTGAGGACGGCTCCGTGCGCATCCCCGAACCCCTGCGCAGATACATGGGCTTCAAGGAGAAGATAGGTTAAACGGGCACAGCAAAAGGGGCTGTGAAGCCGCGCGTGTTTCCGGCGGCGTCTCACAGCCCCTTTCGTTTGTCTGAAACTATTCCACCATGTTCTCGAAGTACTCGTCCGAGGAGTATACGTCCTGGCCGTCCGGGTCTCTCTCGGTCTCGGCGATATTGATGCTCAGCACATAGCTGTGGCCTTTTTGCAGGTACGCCACCGTGGTGCCCTCATCGTCGAACTCCAGCGTCTCGTAGGAAGCGTACCTTCCGAACATCTCCCTTACGCCGAAGTAAGTCGAGCCGCTGCCGTCCTTTATGGTGTAATTGCCGCCGGGCAGGCGCACCGTGGCGGAGCCCGTGCCGCCCACGAACAGGTCGCTCACGTGCTCGCCGTCCAGGTACAGCCTGGCGAAATAGGCGGTGCCGTCAGGCTGGTTCACGTCTATGGTGAGCTCCATGTCGCCTTTGCCTATGCCGTCTTTGCGCCACACCTCGCCGTTATTTGGCCAGGGCTGTATGCAGATTTCTGCCAGCTCATCAGCGCCTGGAGTCTCACTTTCAATAAACCACTCCCAGGCGCTGAAATACAGTTCCTGCTCCAGGCACTCAAGCCCCCGGTCATACAGGTAGTCCCGCTCGGCGGGGGAGATATACGTTGCGGCGTGCCTGGGCACGAAGAACTCCTCGTTTATGGCCTCCAGGGAATCGGTCATGTCCCACTCCCCCTTGCCCGGGAGGCGCAGTATCGTGTTCTGCTCATAGGTGCCGTAGGGCTCGAAATACGTTATCGTCTTAAGGTTCACGCAGAACACGCCCGCCCACACCGCGCTGCCGTCGTCGGTATACAGGGGTATGACTATCAGCGCCCAGGCAGCATCTTCTATGCTCTTGGCGAGGAACGCGGCGGGGATGCCGTAAAAGTCCGTGCCGTCCTTTGCCGCCTGCATGGAAGTGGCCAGCGGTGTGTCAAAATCGTCGTAGAATACCGCGATAAGCGCC
>JAFZLE010000067.1 GCA_017551645.1 Clostridia bacterium
GCCTGATCGATCGCAAGTCACGAGAGATAAATACAGCTTACAGCGGGCCGGTCGGAATGACCGGCCTGCTTTTTGAGCATAAAAAGGCGTGCCCCCTTGAATAATCGAGCCGTATAGGGTATAATTGACACAACTTTCATCTGCGGAGGCAATAAGGTGGACGACAAGGATATTCAGTTGGAAAAGACGCTTGAAAAACTCAGGGAGATAACTTCCCGGAATCTGCGGCGCGTAGCGGACGACATCTGGGGAACGGTAAAGAGCGCGGAAGAACTCGCGAACAGACATCTGTCTGGCAAGCAGGAAGAAGCTTCCGACGACGAGCTTATCAGCGCGTTCACTCAGCCGACAAACAACGGCGATATGCGGGACGCGGTGCTTGAAAAGCAGCTGGAGGCGCTGGAAAAACTGTCCAAAAACGAAATGAAGGCTTTCAGCGACAAGCTTTGGGACGAGTATCCGCCGACCGATATCGAAAAGACGGCCCCTGCCGCCAAGACCGAAACCGCTCCCAAGGCGGAGGAAGAGGCCAAGGAAGAGCCTGAGGAAAAGCTTGAGGATATCCTCAGCGAGCTGCATTCATACATAGGCCTGGACGGCATAAAGACAGAGGTCGACAACCTTGTGAACATGGTGCGGGTGCACCAGATGCGCAAGGCGCACGACCTGCCCACTGTGGACATGTCCCTGCACATGGTGTTCAGCGGCAACCCCGGCACGGGCAAGACCATGATCGCCCGTGTGATGGCGCGCATATACAAATGCCTGGGCATCCTTTCAAAAGGCCAGCTGGTCGAAGTCGACAGAAGCGGTCTGGTAGCCGGCTACGTGGGACAGACCGCGGGCAAGACCATGGAAGTGGTGAACAAAGCGCTGGGCGGTGTGCTGTTCATAGACGAGGCGTACGCGCTGACCTACCACAAGGAAGGCAACGACTTTGGACAGGAAGCCGTGGATACGCTCCTGAAAGCCATGGAAGACCACAGGGACGACCTGGTGGTCATAGTGGCGGGCTATGACGGGCTTATGGACGAGTTCATCACGTCCAACCCGGGCCTTGAGAGCAGGTTCAACCGTTATCTGCATTTTGCCGACTACACCACGGAAGAGATGATGGACATATTCAAGCTGCGCTGCAAGCAGGGCGGCTATCAGCTGGACGAGGACGCCGAAGATGAGGTGCTGGACTTCATAAATGCCCAGAACACCGATCCCATCACATTCGGCAACGCCCGCGGCATAAGGAACCTGTTCGAGCAGGTGCTTATCGCCCAGTCCAACCGGATAATCAAAGAGACCGAAGCGGGCGTGGAAATGACCAGGGAGAAGCTGATGCAGCTTTCAGCTGAGGACATTACCGAGGCGGCGAAAATGGCGGAAGCCACCCGCAGGAAAGACATGAGGGAGGACGACGAACTGACCAAGCTTTTGAAACAGCTTAAGCAATCTGCCTCCAAGCCTGAAGATGGACCTGACGGCGAGGGAGAAGCGGAATGATCACAGGGGGCGGCGGAAGCTGCCCCTTTGGTTTTACAGTGATAAACGGAACGCGCGTTTACCGGGATGGAGGGAGACATGCGCAGTATACCCAAGTGGGAGATCTTTGAGGAGAGCTTTTCTGCGGGCAGGGAGTTTGAGAACCCATTTACGGACGTAGATATTGAGGCTGAGTTTTCGTGCGGCGGCCTAAGGTATACCGTGGACGGCTTCTATGATGGGGACGATACATGGCGCGTCAGGTTCTCACCTCCGAAAGAGGGCATATGGCGCTACGTGACACACTCGAACCTGGCGGAGCTGGACGGCAAAATGGGAGAATTCAGCTGCGTGCCGGCGGTCTCAAGGGGCCCGCTCACCCTCGATTCTCAGTTTCCCAACTGGTTTTTCAGGGGGGACGGCTCCGCGCAGCTCATAGTGAACGACGGGTGGTTCCCGCACACCGCAAACGGGCACGAGCTGCCTTTTGAGGACCTGGAATTCACACAGCCCTCACAGGCGGACTTCGACAGGTTTTTTGACATACTTGCCGACCACGGCGTGAATATGGTAGTGGGCATGAGCGAGCTCTACGCCCGTCAGAAAAGCATAACCGACACCAGCTTCGTATGGCCGTGGAAGATAGTGGACGCGCAAAGGAACCTGATAGACAAAGAGCGCTTCAACCTTGACTTTTACCGGCGCTGGGAACACAGTCTCGCCCACGCGAAACAAAGGGACCTGTTCTACGCATTCGAGGTACTGTATGACGATTCCCTTATCCGCCCCAGGGAATGGAACAATCATCCCTACAACGTGAAAAACGGAGGCTGGCTGGAAAGCGACCCGGGAGTGGACGTGGACGTTTGCTGGCGCAACCTGTTTGACGTGAGCAACCCGCTGTCACGGAAGTATATAGGGAGATACATAAAGTATACCATGGCCCGCCTGGCCTGCTTCAGCAACATCCTTTGGGAAGTAGGCGCGGAGAACGCGAACCTGGCGGTGCTGCCGGAACGGATGCTCAA
>JAFZLE010000068.1 GCA_017551645.1 Clostridia bacterium
GCCGGTGCCCATGTTCGCGGCCGCGGACGAAGTGCTCTTGAACGGAAACTCAGCCTTCACCATGGACGTGGCTTCCTTCAGCCAACAGTTCAACACACTGGCTGCCTCAATGAACTATCCGTTTGAGTGGAGCAGTGAGCCCAACACCGAGTCGGGCTACAACAGGTATATAGGCTTGTCCTCCGACGATTTGTGCACCGTAATCATCCATGAAAACACGAATGGCATGTTCGCGTTCCAGGCCTCCATCGATTTGGACCTGAACAACCAGTCTGACAAGGCCATGACCGCGGGCGAGGACCTGGGCGCGGCGATGGTATGCGCGGGCCTGACCCTGTACCAGAGCGAGTTCGGCGACCTGAGCTATGACGTGATAAACAAGGTCGAGGAGGAGACCCAGGACCTGATGACTCCCCTTTACAGCCTGGGCGGCCTTACCGAGGAGCAGCTGGAGAACGGCATTGCCCATGTGGGCACCATGTGCGGTTTCCCGGCGGGCACAGAGGTGAGCAGCTACACCATAGACGGCATCACCTACCTGTACGTCGGCTTCTTCGTCTGCCCCATGGAATGGGAACTCACGGTTGAATAAAGCCTGAAACACGCAGTTTTCGCGGGCGGAGGCAATCCGCCCGTTTTTGAACGAAGTTTTAGCCGAAGGTGAACAGATGTCGACACTGCTGATGGATGAAAAGACCTTTGACCGCACTCTTACCCGCCTGGCGCACGAGATAATCGAGCGCAACGGCGGCGCGGAGAATGTGGTGCTGGTGGGCATACGCTCCCGGGGCGTGCCGCTGGCAAAGCGCCTGAGCGGCCTTATCTGCTCCGTTGAGGGGGTGACCCCGCCCGTCGGTGAACTGGACATCACCTTTTACCGGGATGACCTTAGCAAAATAACCCCGCAGCCCACGCTGAACGCCACCAACGTGCCCTTCGACATAGTGGGCAAGACCGTGGTGATGGTGGACGACGTGCTGTTCACGGGCCGTACCGCCCGGGCAGGCATGGACGCGCTTATGGACATCGGCCGCGCTGCCCGCATACAGTTGGCGGTGATGGTGGACAGGGGGCACAGGGAACTGCCCATTCGCGCGGATTACGTGGGCAAAAACGTGCCGACCGCCCTTACGGAACGCATCAAAGTGAGCGTAAGGGAATTTGACGGCGGCGAGAGCCGCGTGGAACTTTTTCATATGTGAAAAAAGCAGGAAAAAACTGCCGGAGGAAAAATGAACGCCATACTTATTCCCGCTTATAAGCCGGACGAAAAACTGATAGAGCTGTGCGAAAAACTGCTTTCCCATCCCAATGTACAGGTCGTGGTGGTGGACGACGGCAGCGGGGAAGCTTACAAACACATATTTGAGGGCCTTGACGAGCGCGTGGTGCGCCTGGGCTACGGCGAGAACCACGGAAAGGGCTACGCGCTCAAAACCGGCATAAAGTACATCTACGAGAGTATGCCCGAGTGCGAGCGCCTGGTGACCGCCGACGCGGACGGCCAGCACCGCTATGAGGACATAGAAAAAGTCATAGCCAAAAGCCAGGAGTGCCCCGGCGCGCTGGTGCTGGGAGGGCGCAGGTTCGACGAAAGCAACGTGCCTTTCCGCTCCCGCTTCGGAAACGCCTGTACGCGTCTGGTGTTCCGCCTGGCCAGCGGGGTAGCCGTATACGATACCCAGACGGGCTTAAGAGGTTTTGACAGACCCTGCATGAAGCTGTTCATGAACGTAAAGGGCGACAGGTACGAGTACGAGATGAACATGCTGCTCAAGGCTTCCGAAGAGGAGATACCCATAAAGGAGATCACCATAGCCACGGTGTACCTGGAGGAGAACAAGTCCAGCCACTTCAATCCCCTGAAGGACTCCCTGCGCATTTATAAGAGCATAATCAAGTTCGCCGCCTCCAGCTTTATCGCGTTTTTGATAGACTACCTGGTGTTCCTGCTGCTGCACCGGGTGTTCAGGGCGCTTAATTGGTTCGTGCCGGGACTGGACATAGGCAAACTGCACCTGGGTCCCAAGGAGGCCGCCAACGCGATCGCGAGGATAGTGTCTTCCTGCGTGAACTTCTTCGTGAACCACCGCATAGTGTTCAACAGCAAGGAAGCGGTGTGGAAAGCCGCCATCAAATACGCGATACTGGCGCTGTTCATATTCTGCCTGGACACCTTCGTGCTCAAGTTCTTCATGGAAGTATGCTCGATACCTGACTGGCTTGCCAAGCCCATGACCGAGACTATAATGTTCTTCGTGAACTTCCCCATACAAAGAAAGTTCGTGTTCAAAAGGCAGAAGCGCAGCTGATCATAACGCGCAAACAGAGCCGCCGGAAAAAAGATCCGGCGGCTCTGCTTATGCTGCGGTGGAAATGGGGTCACGGCAGAAGCTCAGTTATCACCTGTCTCACCGAGTGCTCGTAGTTGGGCACGGTGATCCTGTCGGCTGCCCGCTTTACTTCCTCCAGCGCGTTGCCCACGGCGACGCCTATATCCGACGCGGTCAGCAGGGAAACGTCGTTTTCATAATCGCCCATGCCTATAAGGGTGTGCACCCTGCCTGCCATCAGGCGTTTCAGCAGCCTGGCCGCGTTGCCCTTGCCGCTGAAAGCAGGCAGCATTTCCAGCCCTACGGGCCATGAGCGCTCGATTATGTATTTATCCCCGAACCTGGCTTTCGCCGTTTCCTTGAGCTGCAGCGCGAGCTCAGGAGTTTTTTGCACGAAGATAGCCTTGTACACGGGCGGAGCCCAGCCGCTTACGGAGCTTTCGGGAGCGCCTCGGCCGTTTTTCCATATGGAATTCACGCAGGAGGAATGCCACAGGTGGGTCTCGCAGGAGATCTCCGGGTCGATCATGGAAAGGTAGTCCCTTACGAATTCCTCGTCTCCGCCCGTTCTTTTGATTACATCAAAACTGTACGGGTCGACTATAACGCCGCCGTTCAGGGCGATCACCGGCGCGTTAAGAGGCACGTTTTTTGCCACGTCCCTTATAAAATCGGGGCTGCGGCCGGAGGCGATGGTGAAATATCCGCCCTGGCTTTGAAAATACCTGATGGCTTCCACGTTTTCAGCGGACACCAGGCCGTTTCGGTCCGCCAGGGTGCCGTCGTAATCCGCCAGGATCAGATAGCCGTCAAACCTGCCCATTCATTTTCTCCTTGTTGGTGAGCACTCTTATCCACCTGTACCGGTTCACCACGAACACCGCGACCGTGCATTTGATGAGCTGGTCGCTTTTGAGTATGAAGAACACCCATACCGGGGGCAGCTTCCACCAGTACGCCGCCATCAGCGCGAAAGACAGCACTACGCCCCACTGGAACACCAGGTCGTTCAGAAACACGAAGCGGGTGTTGCCGCCTCCGCGCACTATGCCCGTAAGGCACGGCGCCTGGTAGCTGGTGCCTACCGAGGTGACCGACAGCACGAGCACGAACTGTCCGGCGTACCTGACCGCGTCCTCGCTGTCCAGGCTGTACAGGCGGATAACGGGGCCCCTCACGCACAGTATCATAAGGCCCGTGACTATGCCGGTGGCCAGGAACAGCAGCTGCATGGTGGTAACGTATTCCTTAAGGCGGCTCAGGTCTCCGGAACCCACTATCTTGCCGGTCATGACGCCTGCCGCGCTGCCGCCGCCGTAGGCGAACACGCTTATTACCGCGAACAGGCTGAGCGCGAGGGAGTTGGCGCTTATCACATCGCCGCCCATGTGGCCCACGATGGAGGTCTGTATGAACATGGCGATGCCCCAGCTGGCCCCGCCCAGCATTATGGGAGTGGCGTGGCGGAAGTAGTCCTTCCACAGCACCCTGTCGAACCTGAGGGCGTTTTTGGGGGTCAGACGCAGCTTTTTGTCTATTTTCAGGCTGTAGATCAGGGCGATGGACAGCTCGAAGCAGCGGGCGATGAGCGTGGCTACGGCGGCGCCGCGGATGCCCATCTCGGGCATGCCCAGCCGGCCGAAGATCAGGCAGTAATTCAGCAGCAGGTTCAAAAACAGGGATAGGAGCATCACGATAAAGCCGATCCTGGCGTTTTCCACGCTTCTTTGCGTGGCGAGCAGCACGGTGGAAAAACACCATACCGGGTAGGTGAAGCGGATTATCTTAAGGTAGTCGCAGCCGGCGTCCACGATCTGCGTTTCTTCCGACAGCAGGCGCAGAATGCCGCCGGGGAACGCGCTTACGGCGGTAAAGAACAAAAGGCCGAGGGTCAGGGATGTGCACAGGCCCGCCGAAAACACGGGATATATCGGCCGCAGCTTTTTTGCGCCCCAGTACTGGCTGGAAATGACTGCCACGCCTTCGCCCGCGGCGGTGACCACCATCTGCAGCAGAAACTGTATCTGGTTTGCCAGAGCGGCGCCGTTGAGCGCGTCGGAGGAGTAGCGTGCCAGCATGACGTTGTCCAGCAGCGACACGGAATAGGACAGCAGATTCTGCGCCGCCACAAACAGCAGAAGGCTGAAATATGTCTTATAAAACGCTCTGTCACGTGTGATCATAACCGTACCATGCCCATAAGGCGGATACAAGCGGCGGCGCGGCGCCGGAAAGATACCGAGTTGAGTTGTAGTCTACCATAATACAGGGCGGTTATCAATAGGGAAAGAGAGTTTTTTCGGTATACGCCGCAGGCGCTCTTTGCGCATAAAACGTCGCATGGAGCCATTATTTACCAAAGATTAATCAGAACCGGTGGCTTTTGGCGCCTTACAGCTTGCATTGGAACGCCTGCAGTGGTATAATAAACGGTGTGCTGTCTTGACAGCCTGGCCGCGCCTTCGGGGCGCGGCTCAAGTTTGGACCCCGCTCAGGGAGGAAAATTTGCCAAATAAATCAAGCAGTCTGGCAACGCTTGAAGCTGCCTGCGTGAAGCTGGCGGAGGAAACAGGGCTCGAGTTCGTGGACTTGGAGCTTGTTAAGGAACCCTCCGGCAGATGTTTGCGTATCTATATGGACAAGGAAGGCGGAATAAACATCGACGATATCGAGGCCTTCCATAAGCGCGTGCGCCCGCTGACGGACGCCATCGATTACGACTACATGGAAGTGTCTTCCCCCGGGGCGGACAGGCCGCTCAGGAAGCCCAGGGACTTTGAAAAGGCGCTGGGCGCCGAGGTGGAGGTCAAGCTCTTCGCGCCCGTGGACGGCATAAAGCAGTTCGTGGGAGTGCTGACTGCGTACGACGAAAACAGCGTTCAGGTCGACTGCGCCGGCTCGGTCAGGAGCTTTGAACTCAAGAAAGTCGCGCTCATCCGTCCCTACATCGACGTGGAAAAAGAACTGGAAAACAGTCCGGATCTAGTTTAATTGGAGGAAAAAATGGCTAAGAAATCCAAAACCCAGCCTGTAAGTGAAACTTCCGAGCTTATACTCGCGATAGACGAGCTGTGCAAGGCGAAGAACATAAGCCGCGAAGTGCTCTTCACCAAGATCGAGGCCGCCATGGTGAGCGCCTATAAAAAGGAATACGGCAAACAGGACAACGTCACCGCCACGGTCAACCGCACTACCGGCACCATCGAGGTGTTCGCCCGCAAGACCATAGTCAGCGAAGTGACCGAACCCGCGGTAGAGATCTCCATCGAGGAAGTCAGGAGCAAGTTCCCCGAGCTTACCGACTACGACCTGGGCGACCTCATCGAGGTGCCCGCCAATATAGAATCCTTCGGCCGCATCGCCGCCCAGTCCGCCAAGCAGGTCATCGTGCAGTCCATCAGGGAAGCCGAGAGGGGCGCGGTGTACGAGGAGTATTCCGAGAAGGAAAACGAGATCCTGACCGCTATCGTCAAGATAATCGAGCCCGACCGGGACCGGGCGTTCGTGGAACTGGGCCGCACCGAAGGCGTGCTGGAGCTCAACCAGCTCATGCCCGGCGAGACCGTGCGCGTGGGCGACCGCTTTAAGGTGTACGTGCTTGAAGTGAACAAGAGCGCCAAAGGCCCCCAGGTGATGGTGAGCCGCACCCACACGGGCCTGGTCAAGCGCCTGTTCGAGGTAGAGGTGCCCGAGATCCGCAGCGGCGAGGTGCTGATCAAGTCCATCGCCCGCGAGGCGGGCAGCCGCACCAAGATGGCGGTGTTCAGCGCGAACCGTGACATCGATCCCGTGGGCGCCTGCGTAGGCCCCAGGGGCATGAGGGTGGAGAATGTCACCAACGAGCTCAAGACCGAAAAGATCGATATAATCAAGTGGTCCAGCGACCCGCAGGAATACATCGCCGCGGCGCTGTCTCCCGCCCGTGTGAACGACGTTTACATCCCCGGCAAGGAGAAGATCGCGTACGTCACCGTGCCGGACAACCAGCTTTCACTGGCTATCGGCAAGGAAGGGCAGAACGTGCGTCTGGCCGCCAAACTGACCGGCTGGAAGATAGACATCAAGAGCCAGTCTCAGGCACAGCAGGAAGCCGAGGCGATAAGCCAGTCCCAGCCGGACACCTACGAAGAGGACGAGAATGCCGGCAACTAAGAAGATACCCATGCGCATGTGCGTGGGCTGCCATGAGATGAAGCCCAAAAAGGAGCTGCGCCGCATAGTGCGCTCACCGGAGGGCGAGATCTCCATAGACCTCAAGGGCAAAAAGCCGGGCCGGGGCGCGTACGTGTGCCTGGACAGCGAATGCCTCAAAAAGGCCCGCAAGAGCCGCGGGCTGGAGCGCAAGCTGGAAAGCCCGATATCTGCCGAAGTCTACGACAGCCTGGAAGCCGAGTTCGCCCAGCTCATAAAGGACACAGCGGAGTGACGGCGTACCAGAGGGGCCTGGGCATGCTGGGGCTTGCCCGGCGCGCCAGAGCCCTGACGAGCGGGTTTTCCCAGGTGGAGGCTTCATTAAAGGCCGGAGAGGGCAGCCTGCTGCTGCTGGACGGGGAGATAAGCCCGGAAACGGAAAAACAGCTGGTGCCGCTGGCTGAAAAACACGGCATCAGGCATTTCAGGCTAAAAGCGGGGGAACTCTCCGACAGCCTTGGGGATTTCAGGATGTGCGCCCTGGTCACCGACGAAGGTTTCGGGCGCAGGATATATCAGTTATTGAACGAAGAGTAACACACGGGGGGTACAGTCTGAATAATGGCGAAAGTTACAGCCAAAGACGTGAGCTTAGGCGCTCAGGAGCTTATCAAACAGTTAAATACGTCAAGGGAGCAGCTCAGAGGGCTGATGGGTTCACTGCGCGCCCGGAACGACGAGCTGTTGAGGGCGAAGCGCGCCGAACAGGAGGAGCAGAACCGCAGGGAACTCAAGGACAGGTTCGACGCGGCGGTCAACGCTATAAACGCGGCGAAAAACGCGCCCAGCGAGGAACCCGCGGCCGAGCCCGAACCGGAAGTAAGGCCTGCCCGTCCGGAGCCTATCCGTCCCCAGCCCGCTGCCAAGCCTCAGGACGTGCCCGCAGAGCGCTTCCAGAGGCCCGCGGAAGGTCAGGTGCTCCCGCCGCGCCCCGCGTATAACGCCAATCCCGCCGCTCAGGGCCAGCGCCC
>JAFZLE010000069.1 GCA_017551645.1 Clostridia bacterium
AAGGCTGACCTGTTTTATTTCCCTTACAGTATCCTTTATCTCGCTGCCGTTGGCTGCGAAAGCCGCGAAATCGTGCCTGCCGACGAGCGCCTGCGCTTCGGCGTTCATGGCGCCTATATTCAACGGATATATAATATGCGCGCTCAGGTTCCTGTAAAGGGCGCTGGCGTGCGGATGGGGGTAAAACAGGTATCTGTATTCTTTCCCTATAGCGGAAAACCTTGCGTGGAACGCCTGAGAAACCTGCGAGGAGGCGACTATCCTGATGTCATCAGGCAGCATGGTGTTGAGTGCAAAGCTGAATTTGTCCGCGGGGATGCGGGATGCCGTGTCAAAATGCGCGTTTTGGCCCAGCGCGTGCACGCCGGCGTCCGTGCGGCTCGCGCCTGTAACTGTCAGCCCGGCTTCTTCGGTAAGCTTTCTGACGGCTTCCTCAAGCACCTGCTGTACGCTCAGTGCGTTAGACTGCTTTTGCCATCCGCTGTAATTCGTGCCGTCGTATTCAACTATCAGCCTTATGCGCCGCATCATATCACACCGATACCGCTTTTATTTGTGAGCACGATCAATACTACCAGCGCCGCAAGGCACAGGAATGCCACGAGATCGCTTTTGGCGTACTTGAGGGGATTCATTTTCGTCCTGCCCTTGCCGCCCCGGTAGCAGCGGGCTTCCATTGCCATGGCAAGCTCGTCCGCACGGCGGAACGCGCTTACGAACAGCGGTACCAGCAGAGGAAGCAGTGCTTTTGCACGCTTTATAAGGCTCCCGCTCTCAAAATCCGCGCCTCTGGCTTTCTGCGCGCGGGTGATCTTTTGCGTTTCTTCTATGAGCGTGGGTATGAAGCGCAGTGCGATGGACATCATCATGGCAAGTTCGTGCGCCGGGAAGCCTATCCTGGAGAGCGGCGAAAACAGGCTTTCCAGGCCGTCCGTAAGCCTGATAGGCGAAGTGGTCAGTGTCAGCAGCTGCGTCCCGGTAACCAACAGGATTAGCCTGAAGGCCATGAACAGCGCATTTTTTATGCCCTGCACGCTCACGGACAGTATGCCCCACTTCCAGAGCAGGTCGTCGCCCGGGGTCATGAACAGGTTCAAAAGGAAAGTTATGATAACTATTATCGCTATCGGCTTCAGGCCCCTGAACAGGAACTTAAGCTGGATCTTCGCGACCCTCGCGCACAGGAATATGAACGCGACTATCAGCCCGAAGCCCAGAAAGCCCCGGGAAAGGAACACACACACCAAAAACATGATCGTAAGCAGTATCTTCGTGCGCGGATCCAGTCTGTGTATAAAGCTGTCTCCCGGGAAGTATTGACCCAGGGTTATGTTATTAAGCACCTTGTTTTATACCGCCAAGCTTGTTCTTAAGTTCGTCTATAAGCCCCGCCAGTGTATATACGCTGTCATCTATGTCTGTCCCCCGCGCTTTCAGGCGTTTTGCCAGCAGCGCCGCCGAAGGCGGCTTGAGGCCCATTTTTTCAAGCTCCTCCACGCGTGAAAACACTTCTGCGGGAGTACCGTCCATCGCTTTGCGGCCTTTCTCCATAACTATTATCCTGCCGCACAGCCGCGCCACGTCGTCCATCGAATGTGAGACCATTATCACGGTAGTGCCCTTCAGGTGGATGCGCTTGATTATGTCAAGTATTTCCTTTCTGCCGGAAGGGTCAAGCCCCGCGGCAGGCTCGTCAAGTATCAGCACTTCAGGCTGCATAGCCAGCACGCCCGCCAGCGCCGCCCTGCGCTGCTGACCGCCGCTCAGTTCAAACGGGGATTTCTCCCACGTGTCTTCGTTAAGACCCACAAGCCTAAGCGCTTCCCTGGCCGCCGAAGCACATTCGCCTTCGGCTTTCCCCATGTTTTTGGGGCCGAAGCACACGTCTTTCAGCACGGTCTCTTCAAACAGCTGATATTCCGGGTACTGGAAGACCAGCCCGACCCGCCGCCTTAACGCGGCTCTGCTTTTTGAAGCGAATATATCTTCTCCGTCCACCAGCACGCTGCCCGAAGTGGGCTCTATAAGCGCGTTAAAATGCTGTATAAGGGTAGATTTGCCGCTGCCCGTATGTCCAATTATCCCGATAAATTCTCCGTCATGCACCTCAAAACTCACGTCGTCAACAGCCTTTGTCTCAAACGGAGTGCCGGGGTTGTAAACATATGTCAAGTGCCTGACATCAAGTCCCACAGCTTTGCCTCCATTTCGTCCATTGTGAGTATATCGGTGGATATATCGATGCCTGCCTCTCTGAGCGACCAGGCAAGGTAAGTCATATCCGGCACTTCGAGCCCCAGCTGTTTTACCCGTTTCACGTCTGAAAACACCTGGCGCGGCGAACCTTCAAGCGCTATCTTCCCGCCGTCTATGATGACAAGGCGGCGGCAGCGCGCGGCTTCTTCCATGAAATGGGTTATCCAGATCACGGTCACGCCTTCACTGTTCAGGCGTACTGCCAGATCGAATATATCTTCCCTGCCCGAAGGGTCCAGCATGCTGGTGCTCTCGTCGAACACTATTATGTCCGGATGCATGGCTACAACGCCCGCGATGGCTATCCTCTGCTTCTGACCGCCGGACAGCATATGAGGCGCGCTTTTGGCATACTGTTCCATGCCAACAGTGGAAAGCGCGTCGGAGACCCGGGCGCGTATCTCCTCCGGCGGAAGCCCCAGGTTCTCGCAGCCGAACGCCACGTCTTCCTCAACAATTGTGGCGACCATCTGGTTGTCAGGGTCCTGGAACACCATACCGCAATGCCTTCTTGCGGAATACGCGTCGTCTTCGCTCTTTATCTCTTTTCCCATTACGCAGGCGCTGCCGGATGTTGGAAGATACAAGGCGTTGAACAGCTTGCCCAGCGTGCTTTTGCCGGAGCCGTTCCTGCCCAGCACGGCCAGCATCTCACCCTGTCTGACCTGCAGATCTATATTGTCAAGCGCGGGAGAATCCGCGCTCTCATATTTGTAACTCACGCCTTTGAGATCAATGGCGAATGGTTTGTCAGGCATCGTACCCTCCACATAAAAATCCATTTTGTATTATACCACAAACGCAGCTGTGAAATAAAGGGATTAAACAGAAATTAGCAAAACAAAGTCACTGGAAAATACGATATCAACAGCCGTTCAAACACATTAAAAGACCCGAAGGATGATCCTTCGGGTCTTAAGTCTGGGTGGAGAGATTTGAACTCTCGGCCTCTTGAACCCCATTCAAGCACGCTACCAAGCTGCGCTACACCCAGTCATACGATTTCTCACAAGCAAAAGGTATTATAACGCCGTAAACGCGCATTGTCAAGCGCTTTATATGCATTTTACAAATTCTGCCATATATCATGCTCCCCTTTCATTCGATCTCATTATCTGCCTGGCCGAGGTTTCAGGATATAATCATAAAGAGTTCGATTGTGTTGCAATCGCATGTGTAAATCTGTATAATGTACAGCGTAAGTGTCGCTATAGCGTTCGTCACGGCCCTTCCGGGACCTGCCATCACTTTGGAGGAATGAAAATGAGTATGTGCTCTGCCGGAACTGACAGCAAAAAAGAGTTTGCGGATATGCCCGAAAACGCGCCAGTGCCGCGGGGATATACCATCCCGCTGCTTGACCTGGCAAACGACAGGTTCCGTCAAAGCGTCGTGGACCGCGAGCCCGGCCAGTATCTGGGTCATCCCACTACCGTGCTTTTGGATGACGGCCTTACGATACTCACCGTCTATCCCAAGAGCCACGGCCGCGGCCCCATTGTGCTCAAAAAAAGTACGGACGCCGGCAGGACCTGGAGCGAACGCCTTCCCGTACCGGATTCCTGGGCGACATCCCTCGAAGTGCCCACGATCTACCGCACCGAAGGCCCGGACGGGCGCAAGCATCTCATTATGTTTTCAGGCCTGTATCCCATCCGCATGGCGCATTCTGAAGACGACGGCGAAAGCTGGAGCGAGCTTGCCTCCATAGGCGATTTTGGCGGCATAGTGGCTATGGGAGATGTAACTCAGGTAGGCAAGGGCGAATATCTCGCTTTCTTCCATGACGACGGACGTTTCATCAAACCCGCCGGCACCGATCTTACGGAAGTATATGTGGCAGGCGAAGGGCAGGACGTCGCCTCGCGCATAGTTTATTCTTCATCTGACGGCAATGGAGGCTGGGTGCCGAACAGCGTATGGAACTCCAGCCGTCATGCGGAAAGCCTTCCCGGAACCGCCTGGCATAAACGCTTTACGACTGTATCCGACATAGAAGGTTCCGCCGCCAAACGTGGCCGTTTCACTGTCTACAGCGTGCGCAGCCGTGACGGCGGGCTCACCTGGGGCGAACTTAAGCCCGTATGTACACATGATACCGCCAGCCTGTGCGAGCCGGGCGTAGTGCGTTCTCCCGACGGAAAACAGCTGGCGATGCTGCTTAGGGAAAACTCCCGCAAGTACAATTCCTTTGTCACTTTCTCAAACGACAACGGGCTTACATGGAGCGCTCCGCGTGAGCTTCCGGGCGCGCTCACCGGCGACAGGCACACAATACGTTATCTTAATGACGGCAGGCAGTTCGTATCCTTCCGCGACATGTGCCACGAATCCCCCACCCGCGGTGACTGGGTCGGCTGGGTCGGCACTTATGAGGATATCGCTAAGGGGCGCGAGGGCGAATACCGAGTGCGCCTTATGAAAAACTACGACGGCGCCGACTGCGCGTACCCCGGCGTGCTGGTACTTCCTGACGGCACCGTGGTCGCCACCACTTACGGCGCGTGGACTCCCGGCGAAAGGCAATACATCGTGACTGTGCGGTTCAAGCCTCCGGTTATAAGATAAACAAACGACAGTAATATAAGACTATGCTTTCCCCTTTTCTGCTGCAAATACCATGCAACAGCGCCGGCGTTGACACCGTCTTCGCCGGCGTTATTTTGCCCTCATGATTTAACCATATTTTTTCTTGCAATTTCAGAAAGTTGGTGCTATTATAATAAAGCTTGATCGAGCCGAGGCACTCTGCCGGGGCCATCATCCAAAGTGTCATGTTTCAGGCAAGAAGCATATGGGGCATTAGCACAGTTGGTAGGACAAGTGTTCCGTACTTACGCCCCAGAAAAACGGGTATCTGCACGGTTGATTGTGCACTAAAACCAATAATTCACGCTCATGAAAATGAGTGTTTTTTTATACCTTTGGGCTAAAAAGCAATCGAAATCGAGCTTTTTTGTGTTGTTTTGATGGTTTTCTTCAGAAATGCTCCATGATGAAATTTGGCTTGAGGCGGCAGTTTTAGGTGCATTTTCCTTTACTGTAAGTTGTGACTTTTTTGTACCAAGAGCTCGTTTGAGCAAAAAAATCACCCTGAAATCCATCTGGTTTAGACGCAACGACGGTGGAA
>JAFZLE010000070.1 GCA_017551645.1 Clostridia bacterium
CCAGCCGGAAAAACGGCGCGTCTTCCGCGAGGAGCTTAAGGAATATCCTGTCTCCCTCCCAGATGGGGAGCAGCGGCACGTCCGACTTATTCACCCACTCCAGTTCGCCCTCGTCGCAGTGGATCAGCTTTCCCTCAAATTCGGAGCAGGTGAACAGGTGCATCTCCTCGTCCGGCCATTTGTCCGATAAGAACATGACCACGCCGCGATAGTCCATTTTCAGGGGCGTCAGGCCCGTCTCCTCGGTCATTTCCCGGCGGGCGCAGGCTTCGGGCGTTTCGCCCGGTTCCAGTTTGCCGCCCACGCCTATCCACTTGTCCCTGTTGGGATCGTTCAGCTTGCTAACCCGGTGCAGCATCAGGTAGCGCCCTGCGTTTTCCACATATATAAGGCTGCTTTTAAGCATTTTTTACCGTCCTCCCGGGAAAATTGTACCCTGCGGAAAGTATTTGTCAAGCGATTTCCCATTCCGGGCGGGTTTTTTGCCCAAAATGAGAAAAAACGGTTGAAATGCGCATTTCGTTATGTTATAATTCTGTTGTATAAATATGTTGTGGAGGGAAATTATGGGCAAATTCGTCATCAAAGCCGCGAAGACCGGCGTTATGTTCAACCTGAAGGCTTCCAACGGCGAGATCATCGCCACCAGCGAAGTGTACACCGCCAAACCCGCCTGCAAAAAGGGCATCGCCAGCGTGATCAAGAACGCCCCCGTAGCGGGTGTTGAGGATCAGACTCAGGAAGGCTTCGAGAAGGTCAAGCATCCCAAGTTTGAGATCTACAACGACAAGGCCGGCGAGTTCCGCTTCCGCCTGAAGGCCAGGAACGGCGAGATCATCGCCGCCAGCGAAAGCTACAAGTCCATGAAGAGCTGCTTGAACGGCATCGAGTCCGTGAAGAAGAACGCCGCCGAAGGCAACATCGAAGACACCACCGAAGAGAAATAAAGCGGTTTGAATGCCCGGAACGAGCTTTCGTTCCGGGCGTTTAATTGTGTTTTGGCGCGGGAGGGAAGGAAAATGAAAAGATACCTGCTGGAAGTCTGCTGCGGCTCGGTAGAGGACGTGCTGGCAGCGAAAAGCGGCGGCGCGGACCGGGTCGAGCTGAATTCCTGCCTGTTCCACGGCGGGCTGACGCCGTCCATAGGTGAGCTGATAACCGCAAAAAAGCTGGTCGACATACCCATAATGACCATGGTGCGGCCCCGCCAGGGCGGTTTCCGCTACACCAAAGCCGAGTACATGACCGCACTGGCGGACGCGGAAAAGCTGCTGGAAAACGGCGCGGACGGGCTGGTGTTCGGTTTCCTTAAAGAGGACGGCAGCCTGGACGAAGCGCGCACAAAGGAACTTGCGCGCATGGCGGGGAGCAGGACCAAGGTGTTCCACCGGGCCATAGACGTGGCGGATGACTGGAAAAGGATGCTCTCGCAGCTCATAGACATAGGCATAGACCGGGTGCTCACCAGCGGCCTCGCCCCGGACGTGTTCTACGGCGTGGACGTTATAAAAGAGATGGTGGAGTTCGCCGCGGGGCGCATACAGATACTGCCCGGCGCGGGCGTGAACCTGCAGAACGTCAACAGGATACTGGACATCACCGGCTGCGACCAGATCCACGTGGCGCGCTTCAAAAGCCTGCTGGATCCCTCCACCGCCAACAACCGTGATATCTTCTACGGCGGCGCACTGTATCCGCCCGAGGACAGGTACGACGTGATAGACGGGGATTATATCGGAAAAATACGGGAAAAGATATAGCCGGCGGCGCAAGTTTTACTTGCATTATAAGACAAACTATGCTATAATCCACCACGTCCACGGGTGATGACAGGCAGGCCCCGTGCGGCGTCATGCCGTGAACCATGTCAGGGCCGAGAGGCAGCAGCATTAAGCGGAAGTTGGCGTGCGCCGCGGATAAGCCAGCCCCGAGCCCATGGATATTTTTATGTTTTTGGAACATTGTGCATATGGAGGAAACAAATATGACTACTGCTGAAAAGATCATAAAAAAGGCAAGTCAGAAAGTATACGAAAGGCACTTCGTGTCCCTGTCGGAGGTGGACGCCCGCATGATAGACCGGGCCATCGCCGAAAGCGTATTGGAAGAGATCGGCCCGACCTGGGCGAAAAGCCAGAAGGTGACCCTGAAAGGCAGGCATGCGGCCTACATTTCCGCGGAGTACCTGACGGGACGGGCCATAAGCAACAACCTGCTGGCGCTGGGCGCGTTGGACGAAACGCGTGCGCTGCTTTTGAAAGCCGGGGCGAGCCCCGACGCGCTTGAAGAGGAAGAGGACTCCGCCCTGGGCAACGGCGGTCTGGGCCGCCTGGCGGCGTGCTTCCTGGATTCCGCCGCCACACTCAAACTGCCCGTTATGGGCTACGGCCTCAAATACCGCTACGGCCTGTTCAAACAGGGGATAAAAGACTTCCGCCAGACGGAGGAAGCGGACGACTGGACGCGCTTTTCCGACAACTGGACCGTGAGGCGGGAAGAGCTTTCCGTCACCGTGGAAATGAAGGGTCAGACGGTGATAGCGGTGCCCTACGACATGCCCGTGATCGGTTACGGCGGGGAGTATGTGGCCACGCTGCGCCTGTGGCAGACGGAGAGCCCCGTGCAGTTCGACTTTACCCTGTTCAACGACTATAAGTACGACGAGGCGTCCGAGCTCAAGAACCGGGCGGAGGACATCACAAAGGTGCTCTATCCCAACGACTGGACCCGGGAAGGGCGCCTGCTCAGGCTCAAGCAGGAATACGTGCTCTCCAGCGCCGCCATGCAGGACATTTTAAGGAGCTTCGGGGAGAAGAAGCTCTCCTTCCACGCCCTGCCCAGATACGTGGCGTGCCAGCTCAACGACACCCATCCGGTGCTGGCGATACCCGAGCTTATCCGCCTGCTGATCAAGCGGGGCGTGAGCTTCCGCTCCGCCAGGAACGCCGCCAGGCAGGTGTTCGCCTTCACCAACCACACGGTCATGCCCGAAGCGCTGGAAAAGTGGGACATGGATCTGGTAAGCGACGTGAGCGAGGAGATAGCCGATATACTCAGGCGGCTGGATGCTTCCGCCCGGCGTGAGACGGGCTTAAGGCTCATAAAGGGCGACAAAATCCACATGGCGGACACCGCGGTGTACATGTCTTACGCGGTGAACGGCGTGGCGAAGATCCACTCCGAACTGGTAAAGACGCTTTTGTTCCCTGACTGGTACAAACTGTATCCCGAGCGTTTCCAAAACAAGACCAACGGCGTCACTCCCAGGCGCTGGCTGGCGCTGTGCGACAAAGAGCTGTGCGGACTGCTGGGGAAGTATACGGATAAGGACTTCGTGCGCGACCTGGACGCGCTGAAAGACATAAAGCCCACGCCAGAACTGGCGAAGGAACTGAGCAGGGTCAAGGCGCTCAAGCGGGAAGAGTTCCGCCTGTGGCTGAAGCAGGCGACCGGGCAGGAGATACCCGAGGGTTTCGTGATCGACGCCCAGGTCAAACGCCTGCACGAGTACAAGCGCCAGCTGCTCAACGCCCTGAGCGTTTACGACCTTTATCTGGACATGAAGGCGGGCAAACTAAACGGACTGCCGCCCATGGCCTTCGTGTTCGCGGGCAAGGCGGCTCCCGGCTACGCCCGGGCGAAGGCTGTGATCAAGTATATAAACCTGCTGGCGGACAGGATAAACGGCGACCCCGACGTGAACGGGAAGATGCGCGTGGTGTTCGTGCCCAACTACAACTGCTCGGTGGCGGAAAAGCTGATCCCCGCCGCGGACTTCTCCCAGCAGATCTCCCCCGCGGGCACCGAGGCCAGCGGCACGGGCAACATGAAGTTCATGATAAACGGCGCGGTGACCGTGGGCACCTGGGACGGCGCCAACATAGAGATCGCGCAGGCGGCGGGAGTGGAGAACGAGTACTTCTTCGGTGCCCGCATAGAGGAACTGGACGAGATACGCGACACTTACGACCCGAAGGCGCTGTACGAAGCGGACGAAAGGATAAAGCGGGCGGTGGACAGCCTGACCGACGCGGGCTTCGAAGACGGGGACGGCAC
>JAFZLE010000071.1 GCA_017551645.1 Clostridia bacterium
CGGCTTCAAGATGGATACTTCCGAGTGGAAGGAAGCCCTGGCTCAGTTCAGCGCCATTAAGGACAGCTACTACACCGGCTTCGCTTCCGGCACCACTCCCATCGACGAAGTCAAGGACGAGTTCCTGGCCAAGATGAACGCTGCCGGTCTGCAGGAGTTCATCGCCGACGCTCAGCGCCAGCTGGACGAGTACCTCGCCAATCAGTAATCTAAGCTAACGCGTTTTCGCCCTGCCGCAAGGCAGGGCGATTTTGTGCCGAAAAACAGGGAGACGCATGTGCGTCCCCCTGTTTTTTTGCCGCGGTCTACCGTTTGAGCGCGATGTATATGTCGTTCACGTTGGTGCCGGTGGGGCCGGTGACGATCAGGTTCCCGACGGCTTTAAGGGCGTTGTAGGCGTCGTGGAAAGCGAGCGCGGAAGCGCAGTCGATCCCGGCCCTTTCAAGTTCCGCAAGCGTGTCCCCGTCCGCGTAGCCGCCCGCGGCGTCGGTGGGGCCGTCGGTGCCGTCCGAGCCCGCGGCGAACACCGCCGTATCGGGAGAGCCTGCCAGTATCCCTGCGGCGGAAAGCGCCAGCTCCTGATTGCGCCCGCCCTTGCCGTGGGGGTCGCTCAGGCGCACCACGGTCTCTCCGCCCACTATAAAGGCGGTGCCGCCTTCGGCGGAGCTCAGCGCGGTCCCGGCCAGGAGCTTTCCGGCGTCTTTTGCCTCGCAGCACATTTCGCGGTCAATGACAACGGGCCTGTAGCCCCGCTTTTCGCACGCCTGCGCCGCCGCGTCTACCAGCGTGTTCACGTCGCCTATGATGCGGCAGCGGGCGTTGGGGACGCTTTTCGGTGTCTCTGCTTCCAGTATTTTGCGTATACCGGCGCTTACGGGTATGCCGTTCCCGTCTATCACCCTGAGCGCATCTTCGCAGGTGGAAGTGTCGGCTGCGCAGGGACCGGAAGCGATCATGTCCAGCCGGTTGCCTATCACGTCCGAAAGCACCAGGCACTCCACTTTCGCGGGGAGGCACCACAGGGCGAACCTGCCGCCCTTTACCCGTGACAGGCGCTTGCGCACGGTGTTTATCTCCTGTATGCCGCAGCCGCTGGCCAGCAGGCTGTCCGTGAGCCGCATAAGCTCGTCAAGCGGTATCAGAGGGTCTTCAAACAGGCTGCTGCCCCCGCCGGAGAGCAGGAAAAGCACAGTGTCGGAAGGGTCGAGCCCCCGCGTCATGTCAAGCGCGGCGCGGGTGGCTTTGAGAGTGTTTTCGTCCGGCACGGGGTGCCCCGCCTCAAAGCACTCCAGATTTGGCAGGGGGCGGGGGATATGGCCGTATTTGCTTATCACCATGCCCCGGGAGATCCTGCCGCCCAGTGCCTTTACGGCGGCTTCCGCCATGGGATACGCGGCCTTGCCCACGCTGAGCAGCATCACCCGGCCCGGGAATTCGGCGCCGGACAGGGCGGACAAGACCGCCCTGTCGGGGATATTCGCGCTTATAGCCTCGCGGATTATGCCCTCCGCGTCCTCGCGCAGGCGTGCGTTCATACTTATCAAGCTCCTTTGCCGTCTGTCACCGCTCTATGAACCAGCGGCCTATGTGGTTGCCTTCCATTTCGCTTATGCGCTCGTAGAACAGGTACCTTTCCTGGCCGCACACCCGTATGGTAAAGCGGTCGCCCATGCCTCCCGCCTTGGAGGAGTGCAGAAAGCGCACGTCCAGCACCCGGTCGATGTCGTACACCTGGCCGTCCTTCCAGATGATGACGCGGGGGTGCACGAAGCCGTCCTTGTCAAACTCCGCCCGGACGCGCACGTATACCTTGTGCGGATTTGTGTAAGCCATGTTATTCCCCCATAAATGCGTTGGGCGGCAGATAGGGCAGGGCGTAGCGCCTGCCCCTGCGGTTCATCTCCGCCAGCTCGATTATAAGCAGGTTCACGTTCACGTTCAGCGTGCCCGCGCAGGCATACAGGTCCATGCCCTGGCTCAGGCACTCCTCAAGCTCGTCGGGATCTATAAGCAGGTGGGCGGCGAACACGTTGGCCTCGTATTCCACGCTGGTCTTGAGGTTGTACAGGTCGTACTCGCACAGCGCGCCCTTGCGGGCGAGCTCAAAGTGCAGCCTCGCGTGCCCCAGCTCGTGCGCCAGCACCGCCGCGGCGTCGTGCTCGTCCAGCGCCGAACTCAAAAATACGAACGGCTGCCCCAGCACCACGCTGAAGGCGCCTTTCTGCGTTTCGAAGGCGCGGTACATAACGGTTATGCCTGTTTCGTCAGCGAGGCGGAAGGGGTCCCGCGTGCCGAAACGCCTTACCAGCTTTTCCGCTTCCAGCCGGGCAAGCTCAGTCGTTTTCACTTTCGGCGGCCTCCGCGGCGCTGCTCAGGCGCTTTTTCGCGATCCAGTAGGCGTCCTGAATGGCGAGCATCATCTCGTCCATGTCCTTGGGGCTCAAACTGCCCCCCGCGTACAGGCTTTTGATCTGGCCTATCAGCCGGGCAGCTTCCTTTTTGCCGCTTTCGCCGTAGGTCTCGCCGGCTTTGCAGATAAAGTCGCAGTTCTCGTCCATGAGTTCTTCGCTGCCCACGTTCAGGGCGTGGGACAGCGCCTCTATGGTGGCGCGGTGGCGGGGCAGCCTTTCGCCGCTTTCGTAATATGCCAGCGCCCGGCGGCTCAGCCCGGAGAGGCGGCTTAAGTCCTGCTGGCTCAGCCCCCGGCTTTTGCGGATATTGACGAGCTTTTCTGAAAACTGCATATGAAACGCTCCTTTTTGCACATATTCTTGCTTTTGCACACATATTGTAATGCAAAATTTCCGGTGTGTCAAGTGCTTTCCTGCACATTTTCAAGAATATTTTCTGCGTATGCGCAATATTGCGCATTTTAGCCATCCGCCCTCCCGGGTGCCAACATTCTTAATACTATTATGCTTGCATTTAACCTTTCGTGTGATAAAATGTACGCCGATGAAAAAGGAAGGTGCTTAAAATGACTGACGTAACGATCATATCCGGGTTTCTGGGCGCCGGCAAGACCACGCTTATCAAAAAACTGCTTTCCGAAGTGTTCCAGGGGCAGAAAGTCGTGCTGCTGGAAAACGAGTACGGTGAGGTGGGCATAGACGGCGGCTTTATGAAGGACAGCGGCATACAGATCACCGAGCTCAACAGCGGCTGCATCTGCTGCACCTTGGCG
Organism: Clostridia bacterium; assembly: GCA_017551645.1. GTDB lineage: Bacteria > Bacillota > Clostridia > Christensenellales > Aristaeellaceae > RUG14130. The sequence continues at coordinate 3,185 of JAFZLE010000071.1, forward strand.
GGTGACTTCCAGGACGCCATAAACGAGATAGTTGACAAATTCGCCCCCGACAGGCTCATAATCGAGCCCAGCGGCGTGGGCAAACTCAGCGATATCCGCCGCGTGGTGGAGACCATCGCCAAAGAGGGCAGGATCCGCCTGGGCGGCAGCGCCACGGTGGTAGACGCCAACAAGTGCAAGATGTACTTAAAGAACTTCGGCGAGTTCTTTATCGACCAGGTGAAGTGCGCAGAAACGGTGATCTTCTCCCGTTCCCAGCTGGTGAGCGAGGATAAGTTAAAGACCGCCTTCGACATGATCCGTGAGCTTAACGCCGACGCGCGCATCATCACCACGCCCTGGAACGAGATCTCCGGGCAGATAATCTTTGACGCCATCGAGCATCCCACTTCCCTTATAGACGTGAACAGCGTGGTGCCGCCCCACGAGCATCATCACGACGATGACGAGGATGAGGAAGAGGAGCATGAGCATCATCACCATCACCACCATGATGACGAGGATGAGCATGAGGAACACGGGCATCACCACCATCATGACGACGACGATGACGATGATGACGAACACGAAGAGCATCACCATCACCACGACGATGACGGCGATGATGACGACGAGCACGAACACGACGAGCATCATCACCATCACGAGCACGGGCACCATCACCACCACCA
>JAFZLE010000072.1 GCA_017551645.1 Clostridia bacterium
AAGCCCTACGTGACCCTGCTAAGACCCGGCACGGTGTACACCAGCTGGTTCACGGCGAAGCTGATCTAACGCCCCGGCAAATAAAAAACACCCGCGCCGCATTCAGCGGCACGGATGTTTTTATATATCATAAATCTTCTATATCCGTTCTCCGTTACGCGAACAGCCTGATAATCAGACCTGCCGCGATAAGGACGATCCCCACCGTGATCCACGGCATGAACGTCCAGCCGTGTTTGGCGCGCTTTTCCATTTTGATCTGGCTGTAGGAGCGCAGGTCTTCGTACCTGCGGGTGCCGAAGTGGGAAAACGCGTAGCCGAACACGTCGAAGGTGCCATTATAGCTCACGCACCACAATAATCCCAGCAGCACGCACACGGCGCCCGCCGTGGTGAGGGCGGAATAATACGCGAACAGCGCAGTAAAGCTGCTTTGATAAAGCGCCGCTAAGGCTACCGCCGCGCCAACCAGCGCGGCGGCCAGGTAATGCCCCCAGTGATGTCTGAACAGCCGCGCAGTCAGGCTCATTTCTTAAGCTCCGACTGGTAGCGCTCGAACTCTTCCTGGTTGCAGTATACGAAGTGGTCCTTGGTCAGCTCCCTGAGCTGCGGCAGGTCGCCGTTCTCGTAATGATGGCTCTGGGAGGGATCGTAGGGGATCCTGACCCTGGTGCGCTCCGAGCGGGGGTTGGGCTTTGGGATAGCGGAAAGCAGCGAGCGGGTGTAGGGGTGCATGGGGTTTTTGAACAGCTCGTCGCTGGGCGCCTTTTCCACCACTTTGCCGAAGTACATCACCACGATGCTGTCACAGAAGTACTTGACCACGCTCAGGTCGTGGGCGATGAATATGATGGACAGGCTGAGTTCCCGCTTAAGGTCGTTGAGCAGGTTGATTATCTGCGCCCTGATGGACACGTCCAGCGCGCTTATGGGCTCGTCGCAGATAAGCAGCTTGGGATTCATGATCAGCGCTCGGGCGATGCCGATCCTCTGGCGCTGGCCGCCCGAGAACTCGTGGGGATAACGGCTGGCGTGCTCCTCCACCAGGCCCACGGTCTCCAGCATCTGCACCACTTTTTCGTGGTTTTCCGCCTTGTTGTGGAAACCCTGTATGCGCAGACCCTCCTGAATGATGTCCTCGACCGTCATGCGGGGGTCGAGGGAATCGATGGGATCCTGGAAGATCATCTGGATCTCGTTGAGCAGCTTGCGGCTCACGTGCTTGTTGTCGAACTTGATCTGGCGGATCTTCGCCTTCTGCTCCACCTTGGTGTAGCGCAGGGCGTCCTTGATCTCCTTTATCTGTCCGGCGTCGGTGGAGGCGTTGAGCTGCTTAAGCTTCTCCCTGCCCCTTACGCGCGTCCACTTGATCTCCTTGCGGTTCCAGCGGGTGCCGCCGCTGATCCTCACGCCCCGGTAGTAGATGGAACCGGAAGTGATGTCGTACAGGCGGATGATCGAGCGCCCGGTGGTAGTTTTGCCGCAGCCGCTCTCGCCCACTATGCCCAGGCACTCGCCTTCCTTAAGGTCGAATGACACGTTGGAAACGGCCTTGAGCTTCTGCCTCCTGGCGCCTTTGCCAAAGAAGAAGAACTGCTTTAAGTGTCTTACGGACAGCAGGATCTTCTGGTCCCTCAGCTCGGGCTTCTGCTTCACATGAGGATTGATGTGGTAACGGTGGTTGAACTCTTCCAGCGAGTCCATGGCGGCGCCCAGTTCCTTTTCGTCCTCGTGGTCGTCAGCGAGCTTGATGCTCTCGGGGATCTCGCTTAAGGACAGCGCCTCGCGGTTTTCTTCTTTGGAGTTGTCAAGTATTTCCTTCAAATTGCTCATTTGCTCTCCTCCCCCAAAGAAATCTTGATGCGCTCGGACACGATCTTGGGCATTTCGACCTTGGGCGCGCGCTCATCCAGCAGCCAGGTGGCCGCGTAATGGGTGTCGCTCAGCTTGAAATACGGGGGCTCTTCCTCAAAGTCGATGTTCATGGCGTACTTGCTGCGCACCGCGAACGCGTCGCCCTTGGGCGGGTAGATCATGTTGGGCGGGGTGCCGGGTATGGCCTCCAGCTTTTCCTTGCTGTCCACGTCGGGTATGGAGGACAGCAGCGCCCAGGTGTAGGGATGCCTGGGATCGTAGAATATCTCGTCCGCGGTGCCGTATTCCACTATCTTGCCCGCGTACATGACCGCGACCCTGTCCGCCATGTTGGCCACGACGCCCAGGTCGTGGGTGATGAATATGCAGCTCAGCTGCCTTTCCTGCTTGATGCGGTTGATGAGCTCCAGTATCTGCGCCTGTATGGTCACGTCAAGCGCGGTGGTGGGCTCGTCGCAGATCAGTATCTCCGGGGACGCGGTGAGCGCGATGGCGATAACGATCCTCTGCCTCATGCCGCCGGAAAACTCGAAGGGGTACTGGTTAAAGCGCCTCTCCGGCTCGGGGATGCCCACTTCCTTCATTATGGCCAGCGCACGGCGCTTGGCTTCAGCCTTGGTGATGGAGAGCTTGTTGTCAAACTCGTCCTTTTCCTGGGCGATCAGCCGGGCGGCCTCGGCTTTTTCTTCCGCGGTCGCGGCCTTGGTGAGCTTTTGCTTTAGCTCCGCCATTTTGGCCTTGTGTTCGCTGGTGACCTGCGCCTTGTATTCCGCTACCTGCTCTTTGGCCTTTTTCTCGGTCTGGTTCAGGATCTCTTTGTATTCCCTGGCCTTGCCCTCGTACTGCGCCCGGGTCTGCTGCTCGAACTGTTTGAACTCTGCCTTCTTCTGCCTGATGAGCGCCTTGGCTGCGGCTGTCTGCTCCTTGGTCTGTCCTTCCGCCGCCTTGGTCTCGGCGATGAACGCGTCCAGCTTTTTCCTTTCGGTGTCGATGGCTATGTTCATCTTGGCAAGAGTGTTCTTGTAGCGGATGAGGTCGTCGCTGATAAGGTCGTTGTACATCAGCCGGAGCTTGTCCGCGTTGAGCAGCATGGCCTCGGTGATCTGCTTGCCTATCCTGACTATGGGGTTTAATGAGGACAGGGGGTCCTGGAAGATCATGCCTATCTTGTGGCCGCGGATCTTGTAGAATTCCTCTTCGCTGACCTCAAGCAGGTTCTCGCCCCTGTAAATGATGTTGCCGCCGGCGATGATGGCGTTGTTGGCCAGAATGCCCATTATCGCCTTGGAGGTAACGCTCTTGCCGGAGCCGCTCTCGCCCACTATGCACAGCGTCTCGCCCTTGTACAGGTCGAAGGACACGTCCCTGACCGCCTTTAATATGCCGTTGTCGGTCTTAAAGTTGATGACGAGATTGTTTACTGACAATACTTTTTCCGCCATCTTATTCACTTCCCTTCAAGGACGGATTGAACGCGTCTCTCAGGCCGTTGCCGAACAGGTTGAAGCTGACCATCATCAGCGCCATTATCACCGCGGGGAATATGACCAGGTAGGGGTACAGCCCCAGATACTGCTGGTTGTTGCTCATCATGACGCCGAAGGACTGCACGCCCTGCAGGCCCAGGTTCAGGTAGGCCAGCGTAGCTTCGGAGTAGATGGTGGAGGGGATCATGAGCACGCTGCCTGTAATGATGGTGCCCATGGAGTTGGGCAGTATATGCTTGAATATCAGCCTGAGGTCGCTTGAGCCCAGCGTGCGGCTGGCCAGCACGTACTCCCTGCCCTTAAACCTGTAGAACTGGGTGCGGGTACGGTGGGCGGTGGCCATCCAGCCCGTCATGCACAGCGCCAGGAAGAAGGTAAAGAAGTTGTTGCCCAGGTGCAGTATCGCCAGCGTCATTACGACTATCCACGGTACGCCGCCCAGTATTTCGCAGAAGCGCTCCATGAACAGGTCCACGTTGCCGCCAAAGTAGCCGCTCACCGCGCCCCACACAAGGCCGAACGCGAAGCAGAACGCCGCCGTGCACAGGCCCAGTATCAGGCTGGTCCTGAGGCCCGCGAATGAACGCTTGAACAGGTCGAAACCCGAGGCGTCCGTGCCCAGCAGGAACTTGGGCATGGTCTTGTAGCCCATCGTCCTGTAATTGTAGCCGCGGCCGGTAACGGAATTCAGCTTCTTGGTGCGGCTGTTCACGCTCTGCTCCACCACCTCGTCGATGGGGCAGTCGTCGGTCAGGCGCACGAAGCTTTCGGGACCGATCTTCTCGTCGTACTCACACCAGCCCGCGTCGATCCAGCGCTTGATGTCCGTAGCGGAATAGGTGACCATGTCGGCGTTGCCGTACACCAGCTCGTATGTATCTATGGTGTAGTCGCAGTAGTAGATCAAGCTGTTGTGCACGCCCTTGCGGCCGGAGCACGCCCAGTAAGCCTCGGAATCCTTGTTCGCTACGAGCACCATCTTCGTGGCGTCGTCAAAACTGACATTGTCAAGCTGTTCGCCGTTCTTGCCGGACTCGGCGGTCAGCTCCACGTTCCCGATCAGTATATACCTGAACGCGTCGGCGGAAGACTTGAGGTCGAACACTATCTGCGCGTTCAGCGAGGTCTTGCCGGCGTCAGCCAGCGCCTTGCTGATGTCGAAATCTATGTCGGAATAATCGGTTGAGAAGTCACGCACGACTATCTCCGTACCGTCGCTGCCCTTCAGGAACACGCGGTACTCGCCCAGAAGGCTGCCCTGCACGCCTTCCTCGTCGTCCATGTCGATCTTCAGGCGGTACCCGCCCTGGGAGGTGAAACTGACCGCCTTGGAGGTCATGTACACGTCCTTGCCGTCCACGGCGGCGTCGGTAGCCATTACCACAAGGCCGCCTACGCCGTACTGGTTAGCCATATCCACGGGCGTGGGTTCCTCATCGACCTTTATTTTTACCAGCGCGTTTTTGAGCGCGGCCACGGAGTACCTGTCGCTTACGGCGGGCACTTCGTTCACGGTGTCGTACACCACCCGCTCCATCTTGCGGGTGCCGTCCCAGAAGCCCGTGCCGCTCTCAAACAGCTTGGGCGCCAGCATACGCTCCGTCACGTTAACGTTGGTGATATTGGACGGGGAGAGCACCGGCACGAATATGGTCAGAAGGATCAGTATCGCCAGGATGAACGCCGCCACGATGGAGGACTTGTTCTTGCAGAACCGCCTGAACGCGTCCTTAAAGAAGGTGGTAGGCTTGGTCTCCAGTTTTTTATCCGTAATGCGGATGTTGGACTGCACCAGCTCGAAGGAATCGGGTTTGAATCTGATCTCTTTATCCATCATTTCTTCGCCCCCATTCTGATCCTGGGATCGATGAAGCCGTAGCTCAGGTCCACTACAACGCCCGCCAGAAGCGAGATGGTGGTGAATATCGCCATGTCCACGAACAGTATGTCGTAATCCTTGTAGTTAAGGGACAGTATGAACAGTTTGCCTATGCCGGGGATGCCGTACAGGTTTTCAAGTATCATGCTGCCGCCCAGTATGCCTATGAATTCTCCCAGGATGCTGGGGAAAATGGGCACCATGGCGTTTTTCAGCGCGTGGCGCACTATGGCCTGACGGCGGGTCAGCCCCTTGGTGCGGGCAAGCAACAGGTAGTCGCTCTCCATGACCTCGCACAGCTCCGCGCGGGTATATCTGCAATAGTAGCAGACAGAGGAGAAGGACAGGCAGAACACGGGGATTATATAGCCTTTGATCTTAGTCCACGTGGTCGCGGTGTCCGCGGGCCAGGTGGATGGCAGCCAGCCCAGGTCATAGGCGAAGATCCTGAGCACAAAACATATAAGCACGAAACTCGGCACGCTTATGAAGATCATGACCATCGTGGAAATGGTATGGTCGGTAAGCGTATTCTTTTTAAGTGCCGCCCAGATGCCCAAAAGCAGGCCCAGGGGCACGGAGAATATGACCGAGATAATATTCAGTCTCATTGAGTACCAGATCCGGTTCATGATTATGACCGAAGCCGCTACGTTGGGCTGGAAGCTCTTGGAATAGCCCCAGTCCCATTTGGTCACTACGTTTTTGACCCAGGAAACGTACTGCTCCATTACGGGCACCTTGTAATAGTAAAAACAGCTGCCCCTCTCAACGGGAGAGCGGTAGAGATACTCGCCGTACTTGGCGTTGTATTCCTCTACTACCGGAGCGTCTTTGACCAGCTTAAAACGGTAGACGTAACCCAGATTGTACTGTTTGTCAAAATACGCGATCTGCTGCTGGTCGCCGCCTATTGGACGGTCGAATGGCAGCAGCTTGACAAGAATGAATGTCAGAGAAAGAATTATTACTGTCGTGAAAAACGCGAGCAGTATTCGTTTAAGTACGTATTTCCCCATGGAAATCACCCTTTCATAGGTTTATGGAAGAATGATCCGTATAAAATCGCTTTTCTCCCAGACAGCAAAAAAACGCCTTTTAAAGGCAGCGCGTATTCCGGGACAGATAATAACGGCCAGAGCTTCCGTTCCGACGCGACCCAAGCAACACCTAAACCTCGCGTCAGTTACCGCACAGCGAAGGGGTCTGTCGGCCCCTTCGCTGCGGGAAAGACGGTGCGGACTTACGCCCGCGCCGCCCTTAAGATGTTCGGTTTATTCCGCCGCGGCTTCGGTCGCTTCAGCTTCCGCAACTTCGGGAACCTCGAAGTTGTCGGTCACGGAGTAGTACAGGCCGTTGGAGGTGGAACCGTTGAAGGTCAGGTTGTAGTACAGGTCAAAGCCGGTGTCGCCCGCGGGCTCCGCGCTGGTGCCGCTGCCGGTGGCATAATCCTCGGCCAGCTCAGCGGGAACGGTGAAGGTAACATACAGCAGGCCTTCGCCCTTGGCCTCAACTTCGAACTCAACGGGAGCCTCGTCGTAGTTGCCGTCGCCGTTGTAGTAGCGCTCGTAGTTGCAGCACTCTATGTCAAAGACTTCGATGCTGGTGATATCGGGCAGGGTGGAAGCTACGGTGAAGGAACCGGTGTAGGTGCCGTCCTCGTTCTTCACGATGGGAGTGTACTCAATGGTGAGCTGCGGCTTGTTCTGGCCTTTGGAGGCGATAACCTGGCTGTTAACGGCGTTGTACAGAGCGTCGAAGCTCCAGCGCAGATCGTTGTAAACGATGGGATACGCGTCGGGATCGTTGGTGTCTACGCCCCAGTTCAGGGTGAAGGAACCGGAGATGTCCTGATCGGAGGACAGCACGGACACGAAGCCGATGGGATCCAGGCTGTTGCCGCTGATGGAGCCGAAGCCCAGGTCATACTGGCCGAGCATCAGCTTGTTGTAGTAAACATCGCTCCAGGTGTTGCCTACCCAGTAGTCGATCACCAGTTTGTAGGCGCCGCCGGACACGGACTCGTCGTTGAAGGCGGTCTCGATGTAGTTCTTGATCTGGTTGTGATAGTCCTCTTCATCGGTGGGATACATCCAGGCGATCTCGAAGTGGATCTCGGTGGGCTCTTCGGCGGTGCCGGGAGTGTAAGCGCCCTCAGCTTCCAGCTCGGTCAGGGCCAGACGGAAGTAGTCGCGGGCCAGCTCCAGGCTGTAGCCGTAGCCGTCGGTATCCTCAAGCAGACCGGCAACAGCCTTCTCGTGCGCCTCGGTGGCGTCGTAGCTCATGCCGTTCTCGGGATCGGACATGTAGTTGGAGGACAGGTAGTTGACGGAAGGCACGCGGCCCTTCGCAACGGCCAGGTCGGAACGGTTGATGGAGTAGGACAGGGCCTGCACGAAGTGATGGTTGCCCATGCAGGGCTTGATGTCCCAATAGTCTTCCTTGGCGGTCTGCTTTACCACACCGTCAGTGCCGAACATGTATTCCCAGGTCTCGGCGTCGCAGGCGTTGATGTTCAGCTTGAACACGCTGTTGCCCTTGGTGGTGTGGGTCCTGGGGTCGTTGCGGTACTCGTTCAGGTACTCGTCCGGGATCCTCGCGGTGTCAAAGTGTCCGGCCAGGAACTCGGTGAAAGTCGCGGTCTTGTCGGAAGCGGCGGCGGGGAAGATCTTGTCGTGGATGCCGGGGATGGAGTACTTGGTATCGGCAAACACGTAGTTGGGGTTCTTCTTGTATACGACCTGCTGGTCGGAATCCCAGCGCTCAAGATAGTAGGGGCCTACGGACAGCGCATTGTCCACGGGAGACTCGGTGGTGTCCTCGTTGAAGCCCAGATAGTTCTTAACGGTCACCAGCTCAACGAACTCCTGAGGAATGGGCTGATAGAAGTACATCTGGCCATAGTACATGGCGTAGAAGCGGGTCTGCTCCTCGGTGAAGGTGATCTCGAAGTAGTTCTTGCCGTCCGCTTCGTCCTTGTAAGCCTTCAGGCCGACCTTTTCCCAAGCTTCGTCGTTATAGCCGTTCTCGGTGGCGTTGTAGTAGTCCTTAGCGCCCACGACCGCGCCGGTCTTGGTGGTGGCGAACTCGCTGCCTCTGTAGAACTGGTTGGCCTGGGTGAGTATGAGTTTGAAACCGAACTCGTAGTCTTCCAGGGCTACGGGGCGGCCGTTGAAAGCCTGGCGGCTCTCCAGCTCGGAACCGGTGGTGTATACGAGACCGTCGTCCTCGCCGGTGCGGATCTCCCATCTCCAGGTGGTAGCCATGCCGTCGCCGTCCTCATCGTTGACCGCTTCGGGCTTGGTCTTGGCCAGTTCAGGCACCCAGTCGTAGCCGTCCTTGGTCTCGTTCATGAAGGTGCCGAAGAAGGTCGCCTGCATGTAGCTGTACATATCGCCGACCTGGCTGCCCTGATCGTTGGGGGCGTTCAGGGTGCCGGGATCGCTGGTCTCCATGATGTGGTAGTAGCGGGCCCAATCGGGGTTGGTCTCGTACTCCAGGTCTTCGGTGATGGCGCCCTCGGGCAGAGTGCCGAAGCCGTAACCGGTGATGTAGTTCTCGGTGCCCAGGGTGATGCGGGGATTGATCATCTGGTAGGCGCCGTTCTCATACAGAGACATACCGGTGATGCTGGTGGTCACCGCGTAGCGCTCCAGGATGCCCAGGATGTTGGTCCTCTCGGAATCCTCGAGCTTCTTGTAGGTGTACAGGCCGTCGGCGGTGGGCACGCAAGCCAGGATGGCGGCGTACGCGGCGTCATAAGCGGCCTCGACCTCGGCTACGGTAGTGGCAGCGTCGATGGCGGCTTTGCCTTCCTCGACAGCGGCCTCAACCTTGGCCAGGTTCTCTTCGCCCAGCTGCTCGCTGATAGAATCAAAGACAACGTCCAGGTCATAAGCGATATAGGCCTTGAAGTCGTCCTCGTCCATGTAAGCGCCGTCCCAGGCGGTTTCCGCGAAAGCGGAGAACATGCCCAGAGCCATGACGAGCGCTAACACGATGGCTAACAATTTCTTCATGGATATACCCTCCTATAGTAATCACAGTCAAAACTGCTATTCTATTATTATATAGCTGTAAAAAAACTCTGTCAATAAGTGATATGTATTTATAACATAAAATGCGCAGTGATTAACTCAAAAACGGACCCCGGATGCAGAAAACCGCCGAAAAGGCGGTTTTGCAATATAGACCCGGGGTAATTATTGCGGGCAGTCTTAGCGCTTTGCAAGCCTTTCGGTGAAGGCAAGCGCCCTTTCGGGCCAGCCTTCCACGTCCGTGTCCAGGCCGTCGCCGAAACCGTGAAAGGCGTGCTCGCCCTCTTCCAGCACCGCGGGCACTCCCGCCGCGTCCAGCTGCGCCTTCATCATCTCCGAATTCACGGGGGGCACCACTTTGTCGTCCCTGCCGCAGACTATGTAGCAGGGAGGATAGTCACCGTCTATGTGGTCCACTACATTGAAACTGTCCAGTTTTTCCCGCCAGGCGTCCCCCAGCATCGCCCGGGCGAAGCCGCCGTTTTCGTTCCGTGAGGCTTCGGACTTTATGTCCACCACCGTGTAAATGGGGAACATGCACAGGGGCTTGGGGGCGCCGAAACGCTTCCAGCCTATGTTGGCGCAGCCCCAGTTGGATACCAGGTTCGCCCCCGCTGACCAGCCGCCTACGGCGTACAGCGACGGGTTTATGCCCAGCTCGCGGGCGTGCCCGAACAGCCATTTGACCGCCTCAGCCATATCGTCCAGCGCCAGTACGGCAGCCGCGGGCACATCCACCCGGTATGTCAGCAGGAACACCGTATAGCCCGCCCGCACCATGTGGGCGGCGGTGGGCAGCGATTCCACCAGCGTGCACACGCTTTTGTACCCGCCTCCCGCGCACAGCACTATGAAGGGTCTGCCCGCGTCGGGCGTCTCGGGGGAGATCTGTATCAGATTCACGTCCTTTTTATAAGGATCGTCCGTTCCGGAGTAAATGCGGTACTGCTCTACCCGGCCCCCGTCTATTTTTTCAAGGAAGAACCTGAGTCCCGCCAGTATGCCTTCCGGCTTCCAGCCGATGATGCCCAGGTCTTTGACGGTGCCGTTGGCGAAGGGGCTGTTTTTGTAGATCTCGTGGGGCGTGTAGAGCATGTATTTATAGTAGGGCTCCATTCCGGGCAGGTCCCATATGTCCGCCAGTTTCGTATCCAGTGTGATTTTATCCATATCGCTATGCTCCTTTACGGCATTTTGTTCATTCCGCGGCATATACCCGCCGCCCTCCCAGGTAGCAGGACTCCGTCTTTATCGTATGCAGGTCGGCGGGGTCGGTCGTGAACGGGTCCCGATCCAGCACGGTGAAATCCGCCATGAAGCCGGGGGCGATCTTTCCCTTCACGTTCTCCTCAAAGCTCGCCTCGGCGCCTCTGGCGGTAAAGCTGTCCAGCGCTTCTTCCACGCTGAACGCCTGAGAAGGCAGGTAGGGTCCGGTGCCGTCCAGGGACGTCCTCGTTACGGCGCACTGTATGCCCTTCATAACGTCCGGCAGTTCCACGGGGCAGTCCGAGCCGTTGGATACGGATACGCCCATGTCCGTGAGCGTCTTCCAGTTGTAGCTGCTCTGGGCGCGCTCCCGTCCCACCCGCGCTTCCACTATGTGGTTGTCGTAGTCCAGGAACACGCTCTGGGCGTATACGTGCAGGCCCAGGTCCCGTATGCGGCGGAGCTGGTCCGGGCGGGTGATCTGGCAGTGGACGATGCCGTGGCGGTGATCTTTGCGGGGATGCTCCTTAAGCGCCGCCTCAAAAGCGTCCAACACCGCGTCCAGGCAGGCGTCGCCTATGGCGTGCACCGCCACCTGCATGCCCCCCGCGTGGGCGGCGCTTATCATTTCCCGCAGATGCTCCGGGCTGAACAGGGAAAAGCCGCGGGTGCCGGGGTCGTCATGGTAGGTTTCGGACAAGTGGGCGGTGCGGCTGCCCAGGGAGCCGTCCCCCAGCAGCTTCAGCGGCCCTATGCGGAACATGCTGTCCCCCGCGCCCGTCACGTTGCCCGCCGCCATAAAGCGCTTTAACTCCCCGGTGTCGGAGAAATTCGCCTGTTCGTATATTCGCACGGTGAGCTCGCCACTCTCTTCCAGTTCCCGGCACGCCTCGTTGACCGTTTCC
>JAFZLE010000073.1 GCA_017551645.1 Clostridia bacterium
CGCCGGCCGGAACGTCTGTATCCGCGCCGATGTGCCTGAACAGCTCGGTCATGAAGCTCTGGCAGAAGCGCATGACTTCACCGTCGGATTTGCCCTTCGGGTCGAAGTCCGAACCGCCCTTGCCGCCGCCGATGGGCAGGCCGGTCAGGGAGTTCTTGAAGATCTGCTCAAATCCGAGGAACTTGATCACGCCGAGGTTGACGCTCGGGTGCAGGCGCAGACCGCCCTTGTAGGGGCCGATCGCGGAGTTGAACTGCACGCGGTAGCCGCGGTTCACCTGTACCTGGCCCTTGTCGTCTACCCAGCTCACGCGGAAAGTGATTATCCTTTCCGGCTCGATTATCCTTTCAGCTATGCCCGCTTTCTGAAGCTCGGGCCTGGCGTCAAACACGTTTTGCAGGCTTTCCAGCACTTCACGCACCGCCTGAAGATATTCCTTTTGCTCGGGATCACGTTTCACTGCGGCTGCGTACACATCCGCCAGATAGCTGTTATGAAATTCCATAATCGCATCTCCTTCATTTTAATGGATTTGCAGCCGAAAACTCGGCTGTAAATGAAATTGGAACGATTATACCATTCATAAAACGATTTGTAAACAGGTGAAAGGGGCTTACAGAGCGCTGGTGGAAAATTTAATATAGGAAAATGTGCAAAAAGAGGGCATTTTTCTGAAAATCGCCCTCTCATTGTGGTATAATTATAGTCAGGTATTTATATGCTGTAAAAGAGGTAGAGCCATGCCGCTGATTCCGAACAAATATCCGATGCCCACTCAGGACGCCCGGGAAAGGGCCCGCAATTTTAACGAGGTCGCCCTGGGCTACACGCCGGAGCTCGCAAAAAGCGAAGCCCAGCGCTGCCTGAACTGCAAGAACAGGCCCTGCGTGAAGGGCTGCCCGGTGAATATAGACATACCGGGATTCATCTCCTGCCTTAAAAACGGGGACAGCGAGGGAGCCTACGCAGTGATCTCCAGGTCCTCCAGCCTGCCCGCCGTGTGCGGCAGGGTGTGCCCCCAGGAGAGCCAGTGCGAAAAGGAGTGCACCATGGGCGTGAAGTTCGAGCCCGTGGCCATAGGCCGCCTGGAGCGTTTCGCGGCGGACGAGCACAACAAGCGCGGGATAAAAGAAGTGAACGCGCCCGCCGCCGACGCGCCCAGGGTAGCCGTGGTAGGTTCCGGCCCCAGCGGGCTGAGCTGCGCGGGTGAACTGGCGCGCCACGGGGTGAAGGTGAGCGTGTTCGAAGCGCTGCACCGCCCGGGCGGGGTGCTGGTGTACGGCATACCCGAGTTCCGTCTGCCCAAGGCCATAGTGAGCCGCGAGGTGGAAGGGCTGGAAAACATGGGCGTGGAGTTCTTTACCAACGTGGTGATCGGACGCACCCTTACGGTGGACGAGCTGCTTGAGCAGGGCTATAAGGCGGTGTTCATAGGCAGCGGCGCGGGACTGCCGGGCTTTATGGGCATACCGGGAGAGACTCTGAACGGGGTGTACTCCGCAAACGAGTTCCTTACCCGCTCCAACCTTATGAAAGCGTACAGCGACGGCAGCGACACGCCCATAATGAAGGGCGGCCGCGTGGCGGTGGTGGGCGGCGGCAACGTGGCCATGGACGCGGCCAGGACGGCGCTGCGCCTGGGCGCGGAAAAGGTGTACATAGTGTACCGCCGCTCCATGACGGAACTGCCCGCCCGCAGGGAAGAAGTGGAGCACGCCCGGGAAGAGGGCATCGAGTTCAGGCTGCTGAACAACCCCACAGAGATACTTGGCTATAACAACCCCGACGATCCCAGGGACCCCAAAAACGGTTTCGTCACCGGTATAAAAGTGATAAAAATGGAACTGGGCGAGCCGGACGAAAGGGGCAGGCGCAGGCCCGTGGAGATAAAGGGCAGCGAGTACGAACTGCCTGTGGACGCGGTCATAATGGCCATAGGCACCAGCCCCAACCCGCTAATAAAGAACACCACCCGGGGCCTTGAGGTAAACAGCCGCGGGGGCATAATAATCGACGAAACCGCCCTGACCTCCCGGGAAAACGTGTACGCGGGAGGCGACGCGGTGACCGGCGCGGCTACGGTCATATCCGCCATGGGCGCGGGCAAGAAAGCCGCGCAGAGCATATTGGAAAAGTTAGGCATAGCGCATGTTTAAAAGCAAATCTCCCACCCGCCGCACGCTGTGGCTGATAGTGATCGCCGGGGTGGTGTACTCCGTAGCCCAGCGGCCCGAAAGGCTGACGGGCCTGCTGTCATACATTTGGAGCGCGTTAAGGTGCGTCACGGCGGGGCTGTTCCTGGCCTTCGTGCTGAACCTGATGCTCGTGCCCATAGAATCCGCTGTGGGCAAGCTGTTCAAAAAGGCGAAGCCGGGGCTCAAACGCGGCATAGGCCTGGCGGTCACGTATCTGATAGCCCTGGCGATGATAGCCCTGACGGCTTACTCCATCATCCCCAGCCTGAGGAACGCGGCGGATACGGCCATCAGCCGCCTGCCGGAAGCGTTCCAGATGCTGCCCGGCGTGGTAACGGACATACTTACCAAGCTCGGTGCCACCGCAGACAAGATCGCCTCCATAAACGAGACCCTCAACAACGCCGCGACGCTGGTGGTGGAGTACATATCCGGCAGCGTTACTCAGATCGCGGGCTTCGCGTTCAATTTTACCACGGGCCTGGTGGGCGGACTGCTGGATGTGGTGCTCACCATCGCCATAAGCGTGTACGCCCTGGCGGGCAAAGAGCGGGTGAGCCGCTTCGTAAGCGAGCTGCTGACCGCCTACATGCCGGAAAAGCCCCGCGGCTTCGTGTTCGACCTGAGGACCCTGGTGTACGAGAAGTTCTCCGAGTTCTTTAAGGGCCAGGTGCTGGAGGCGATCATACTCGGCGTGATGTGCTTTATCGGCATGCTGGTATTCGGCTTCCCCAACCCCGCCGCGATAAGCGTGGTGGTGGGGCTGTGCGCGATAGTGCCGGTGATCGGTCCCTGGGTGGGCTCCGTAAGCGGCATACTGCTGACGATGGTATACAATCCCTCCATGGCGCTGTGGTTCGCGCTGTACATACTCGTGATACAGCAGGTGGAGGACAACGTGTTCTATCCCCGCATAGTGGGCAAGCAGATGAAAGTCTCCGGGCTGCTGGTGCTGTGCGCGGTGGTGATCGGCGGCGAGATCCACGGCATGCTGGGGATCATCCTCGCGGTGCCGCTGAGCGCGGTGGTGTACGAACTGATCTCACAGAGGGTCAAAAGAAGGCTGAGCGCGCCCAAAGAGGAAATTGAAAAGTGAGCATGACGCTTATAGAGCTGTACGACGAGCGGCCGCTTGAAAACGTGCTGGCCTGCCAGATGCTCAGGCCCGAGCGGGTGGTGTTCATCTGCACGGAAGAGGTGAAAACGTCCCGGCGCCGCACCTCGGCGATAAGGAATTACCTTAAACGCAAGGGCTGGGAGGGCGAGATACGCTTCGTGGCGGCGGACATGTTTTCCGCCCGGGACGTCAAGCGCGCCCTCACGGAAGTGTGCGAAAAGTACTCCCCCTGCGTGATGGACGTCACGGGGGGCACCGACGCCGCGCTGTTCGCATCGGGAGTGCTTTTCGCCGAAACGGGCACGCCAACCTTCACGTATTCCATCAAAAACAACGCGTATTTCTCCATAATGGAGGCGCCTTTCGGCGAGAGGCTGGACTGCGACGCGGCGCTGAGCGTGGAGGACAGCTTTATAATGGCGGGCGGTTCTGTAAGGCAGGGCAGGATGGACAATACCGCACTGTCAGAATATATGGGCGACATAGAGCCTTTTTTCGGGCTCTACATCAAACACAGGCAGAACTGGACCAATATTATCAATTACATACAGAGGGTAAGCCAGGCGGCGCTCAAGGCTGGCACGAACTACGCCGAAGGCGGCGTGAGCGTAAAGGGCGACCGGGGCAGGATACTCTGCGACGAAAAGGCGCTTAAGGACCTGCAGGGCATAGGCTTTATACACAGACTATCGATAGAGGACGGGCAGGTCAGCTTTTATTTCCGCGACGCAATGACCCGCTACTGGTTAAGGGACATAGGCAGCGTACTCGAACTCTATGTGTATAAAGCCTGCGCGGACGCGGGCGTGTTCGACGACGCGGCGCTCAGCGTGATAGTCGACTGGGAAGGCGACAATCTGCAAAGCGACGTCACCAACGAGATAGACGTGGTGGCCACAAAGGGGATTACGCCCCTGTTCATCAGCTGCAAGACCGGGCAGGTGAAGACCGAAGCCATAAACGAGCTGGGAGTGCTCAAGGAGCGCTTCGGCAGCGGCATCGCCCGGGCTGCGATAGTGTCATCCTCTGCCTGCCAGAAGCTGGCGAGGCGCCGGGCTGCGGAAATGGGCATACGCGTTATTGACCTGGATGAGATCAAGGCGGGCAGGCTGCCCGAACTGATAAAGGAACTTGTGGAATGAGGAAGTTTTTTAGGTCCAAACTCATATCCGGCGCGCTGTTTCTTATGGCGTATTACGCCGCAAACGCGGTGTTCCAGAGCTTTATGAGCCTGTACCTGACCGACAGGGGGCTAAACGGCGCCAAGATCGGCGCCATAAACGCGGTGATCGCCTTCGTGAGCGTGCCCACCATGTACCTGTGGGGGCGCGCGGGGGACCGGGCGGCGTCCAGGAACCGGCTGCTGGCGGCGATGGCGGTGATAAGCTGCGACATAATACTGCTTCTGCCCCTTCAGGGCGGTTTCGTGTACGCGCTTGTGATACTGGGCCTGTTCGGCTGCGTGTATACCAGCCTGCAGCCCATGGGGGACAGCATAGTGCTCACGAATCTCGACAGCGAGAACCTGCCTTTCGGTGGCGTGAGGCTGGCCGGTGGGCTCACCTTCGCGGTGGTCGCGGCGCTGTTCGGCTACGTGTCAGACGCCTGGGGCAGCGTGACGGTGGTGTGGGGCACCGCGGTCATGTGTTTAACGGTGGCGCTCGCCGCGCTCAATATGCC
>JAFZLE010000074.1 GCA_017551645.1 Clostridia bacterium
GGCCAGCGCCATTTCCTCCCCCGCCGTAGTCAGGCTGACGGAGTATTCCTTGTCCGGGTCAGACGCCTGCCCCGTCACCAGGAACGCGCTTTTCAGGAACGCGGCGCGGCAGCACTCGTTATTGATTATGTCCGGATGCACGCTTGAGGCGATGCCGAACAGGGCGTTTTCGTCCAGCAGCTTGAGCTCTTTGAGCTGTGACGCCACCGCTTCCTCCGGAAACGCCAGCTGAACGGCCGTTTTGCCTCCCAGCCGCCCCGATGTTTCAGTCCTTACTATGGGGCTTATGCCCGTAAAGCGCTTTATCAGCGCAAAATAATAGCGGCTGACCGCCAGCGAATTCACGTTCACCGCCAGGCCATACCTGCCCAGCCCCCTGAACGTGAGCCCGCCGCTTAGCAGCGCCGCGGCGGCAGCCTCGCTTCTGAAGCAGCACTCCCTTTCGCAGCCCGCGCGTATCAGCTCGCCTTTTACATCGTCAGTAAACGACACTTCAGTCTTCCCCTGTTATCCTTACCTCCGGCTCCAGCATGACGCCGGACATTTCATACACCCGCGCCCTGACCAGATCGATAAGCTTGAGTATGTCCCCGGCGGTGGCTCCGCCGGTATTTATTATGAATCCCGCGTGCTTTTCGCTGACCTGCGCGCCGCCCACGCTCAGTCCCTTGAGCCCCGCCTTCTCGATAAGCGCCCCCGCGAAATTGCCTTCCGGGCGCTTGAATGTGCTGCCCGCGGACGGGTAAGAAAGCGGCTGCTTATCCCGCCTGCGGCGGTTGAGCTCGTCCATTTTCGCGCGGATCTGGTCCCTGTCGCCCTGCGCAAGGCGGAAACTCGCTTCCAGGCAGATCAGGCCGCCATACTGCAGCACGCTGGTGCGGTAACCCAGTTTGAGCTCTTCAGCCGTCACGTCGCGCTGCTCCAAAGTGCCCAGATCCATGAGTTTTGCGCCTGCGCACACGTCCGACAGGCTGCCGTCGTAGGCACCCGCGTTCATGAACAGCCCGCCGCCCACCGTGCCCGGTATGCCGGAAGCAAACTCCAGCCCCGTAAGCGCGTTTTCCTGCGCCGCCAGCGCCAGCCTCCCCAGCGTCGCGCCCGCCTGGGCGGATATGACGCAGCCTTCCGCTGAGATCGCCGAAAAGCTGTCGCCCAGCCTGATCACCAGCCCGCGTATGCCCCCGTCCCTGACCAGCAGGTTGGAGCCGTTGCCTATGACCGTGAAGGGCGTCCCCGCTTCTTTGGCGGCGCGCAGCGCGCATTTAAGTTCGCCGGCGTTTGCGGGCTCAAAATACACGTCCGCACAGCCTCCCACTTTAAAACTGGTGTGGCGGCTCATGGGCTCGTCGCGCCTGACCCGCTCGCCGGGCAGGCGGTTTATAAGCGTTTCGTACAGGCTCACTCAGTTGCCCTCTATTTCTACCGTTATGTTCCTGAAGGATTGCTGGCAGTAGGCGATTATGATCAGGTCCGGCTGCACCTTGTCCACATAGTATTCCATGTCCTTATCTACAGACCGCATGTCCACGGAGTAAACATCCCGGGCGGCCAGGCTCAAAAACATGCTCACGGGCTGCCCGAAGCTGTCCTTGAACACAAGGATCGTCGTGTCCGGCGCGTCCTCGTTATGGGTATGGACTCGGGCGAGATTCGAGCCGTAAATGTAGTACGCGTTCTGGGAATAGCTCTTTCCCTCATCGGTCTCAAGCTTATCAAGTTCGATCACCGTGTCGTAAAAGCTGCCTTCCCTGAAGGATTCGCCGTCCTCGTCCGTGCGCTCATACGTGAGATACGTATCATATTTGGGATACAGCATATACACGTCGTCCAGCGTTACCAGGCCGATCCCCAGCCGCCTCGCGAATTCGCCGAACAGCAGGCTTTTGTAAACGGTGCGGTCAAACATGTCAGGATCAAGTTTCTCCCAGTCCAGCTCCAGCCCCGTCTGTTCGCCTATATATCTGGCAGCATCGAAAGTGGTGTACAGCGCCATCAGATGCGACCAGTGCACGTCGCTTTTATTTGCGGCTATGTCCATGTTCAGCAAATGGCCATCGTATGTGTCGCGGCTGTCCCACACCTTGACTCCCCCGCTCCTCAGCATCTCCACCAGCTTATCGGCGTATGGGATGTTCTGGTCGTACGCGTCGACGTCCCCGGGCAGCAGCCCGTCCTCGTACAGGGCGGGATGGCAGTATATGAACGCGGTGGGTATCTGATACTTATCCCGCATCGCCTGGGCAAACGATAAGGTATCCCTGGCTTTGTCGGGAGTAAAGCTCTCAGAGGACACATTCAGCCAGCCGCCGGTGGTCAGGCGCGCCATATCTGTAGACACGTTCACCAGCTGTTTGGGGGGTATTATCTGCGTCCTCGCGGACAGGTGCCGCAGGAAGTCCAGCCCCACTATGCGCTTGTTGGCGTTGTAATCCAGCCTGTTCACACGGGCGGCAATGTTGTCGAATATGTCCGGATCCTCCGGCAGGTAATCCCGGTAGCCCTTGAACAGGCCGTAGGCGTACATGCGCCCGTGCACAGCCAGGGAGCCTGCCATCATGCCTATTATCGCCACCACGAACACTATGGCGAGCACTTTGTTCACTTTGTTCTTCATGCCCGCCTCCTAAAAGTTGTAGTAGATGAACGGGTTATAGCCCGAGGCGGAGGTATTCGCCACCGCCACCAGCATAACGCACGCTATCGCGACGCCGCAGGCGATCTCCCACACACCGTCGGGTATCCTGAGCTTGCGCTTTATGAACCTGCCCAGAGGCAGGGAGCATACCACCGCCGCCAGTATGTACCACAGGTATTCCTTGAACATGAACCAGGTGAGCCTGTCCGCGAACGCGGCTCCGCCGAAGCCGAACATGGTCTTCATATAGCCGAACGCCGCCGAAATGGAGGATGAGCGGATAAGCACGGTTATCACCGTGACCAGCACCATGGCGTACAGATGACCGACGCTGTGTTTTTCCATCCACTTGGCCAGCCCCGTCAGCTTTTCTGTAAGCAGCACCGCGAAGAACAAAAGGCCCCAGCACACGTACGTCCAGTCCGCGCCGTGCCACAGGCCGGTAAGCAGCCACACCACCAGCATATTGAACGCCAGCCTGCGCCTGGTCTTTACGCGGCTGCCGCCCAGCGGGAAGAACACGTAATCCCTGAACCAGGTGCACATGGAGATATGCCACCTGCGCCAGAATTCCGTGACGCTCTTGGCGATAAACGGAAAATCAAAGTTCTCCAGGAAGTGGAAGCCGAACATGCGCCCAAGGCCTATGGCCATGTCGCTGTAACCGGAAAAATCGTAATAGACCTGTATAAGGTAGCACGCCGCCCCCATCCAGCTGAGGGTCACCGTCATCCCGCCCGCGGGCAGGGCGAATATATAGTCCACCAGCTTCGCCATGGCGTTGGCCAGTATTGCCTTTTTGGCATAGCCCACCATGAAGCGCCTCACGCCGGCGTAAAAGTCCTCGCCTGTCTCTTTCCTGCCCTCGATCTCCCCCGAGATGGTCTCATACCTTACGATAGGACCCGCGATGAGCTGGGGGAAAAACGATATGTACAGGCACACGTTGCCAAAATGCTTCTGCGCCTGCCCCTTGCCCTTGTACACGTCGATTATGTAGCTCATGGCCTGGAAAGTAAAGAAGCTGATGCCTATGGGCAGCGCGATGCCGGTCAGCGGTATCTCTACGCCCAGCAAAGCGTTCACGCTGCCGATGGCGAAATCCGCGTATTTGAACACGCCAAGTATCGCTACGTTGACCACGATACCCAGCACGAGCAGGAGTTTTCTTTTCTTTTGTTCGTTTTTGTACTTTTCCAGCCCCAGGGCGCACAGCCAGTTGACAAAGATGCTCAGCAGCATCACCAGCACGAATTTGGGCTCGCCCCAGGCATAGAACAGCAGGCTCATCACGGTCAGCACCGCATTGGCCAGGGCACGCTTTTTATGCGCCAGATAATACAGTATCAGAGTTATCGGCAGAAAGAAAAACAAAAACGCGTTGGACGCAAAAACCATTATTATACTCCCACGGAGGAGCGGACGCGCCGCTCCCCCGCCTTGTTTGTTTTAGCCCCGGATGGCGTTTAACACCCGGAAGGCTTCCCTGCAGTCGGTCTCGAAGTCGTCGCACTTGCCTTCCACGCTGATCCGGCCCTGATAGCCGATCTCCTTCAGCGTGTCGAACAGCTCCTGGTACTTCTCACCGTCCCCGGGTTTGGGGAAACGGCGCCCTATGGCGTTGGCGGTGTGCACATGTTTGAGCAAGCCTCCCGCCATGCGGATAGAGCCAAAACCCTCGCCGCCCATGGCCATATGGTAGGTGTCCGCCAGCACGGCGATGTGGGGCATCTGTATGATGGACGCGACGCAAACGGCTTCGGAGACGTAATTCAGTATGTTGCATTCGCCGCTGCGCAGGGGTTCTATGGCGATAACGATGTCGTTATCCGCCGCGTGGCGCTCCGCCAGCCGCAGGAAGTTCGCTATCTGACGCCAGCCCTGGGCGGTGTCAAAGCCCTCAGGAAGCCGCCGCGCCGCGCCGGAGCCGAACACCGCCACCCGCACGCCCATGCGCCTGGCGCGGTCAAAAGCTTTTTCCAGGTAGTCGTGCAGGTTCTGCGCGTTGACTTCATTTCCGGTCACGGGCAGGGTCGCGGGCAGCATGCCGTTTACCGCCTCCACCTTTATGGGGGACGCGCTCACCCGATCGAGCGCCGCCTGAAAGTCGCCCTCCGGCATGGCTTCCAGCGACGTAAGGGAACATTCCAGGTAATCAAAGCCGGCTTTGGCCACCTGGTTGATCTTGCCTATGTCCGCGCATACGCCAAGCTTAATCATGTCGTTTCTCCTTTAATGTAGGTTTTGCCGCCGTTTAATAGGTGTTGGCGGTGTCCAGGGTCTTGCCGCCGTCCTTCTTGGCCTTTGACGTGGCCCTGCGCTTGTTGAGCTCGCTTAAGAACAGGTCTTCATCTATGGGCAGCTCGATGGTCTTGTCCAGCCAGCTGGATAAGTGCATGGCGTTGGAGATGGTCAGGCCGTTTATGCCCTCAACGCCGCTGGCGACAAGTTCGCCCCTGCCCAGTATCTTGTCGGCGAAAGCCTGCAGCACGCCCACGTGCTGGGGATTGAGCCCGTCGGTCTCCACCTCGTACTCCTTGCGGGGCGGCCAGCCAAAGCCGCCTGTGTAGGTCTTGTGGAACTCGGGTATGGAGATCTCCAGCTTTTTCATAAACAGCTTGTTGTCCTCGCACACCAGCTGTCCGCCGTCCAGGTCGATCTCGAAGCGGTTGGTGCCGGGGGAATCGCTGGTGGAAGTAACGAACACACCGGTGGCGCCGTTGGGATACTCAACGTACGCGGTCACGTCGTCCTCGACCTCTATGTTATGCCATTTGCCGTTGTGGCAGAACGCCCGCACCTTGGAGGGCATGCCGCAGATCCACTGCCACAGGTCCAGATTGTGGGGGCACTGGTTGAGCAGCACGCCGCCGCCCTCACCGTCCCAGGTGGCGCGCCACGCGCCGGAATCGTAATACGACTGGGAACGGAACCAGTTGGTGATGATCCAGTTTGTCCTGCGAATCTGGCCCATCTCGCCGCTTTCGACGATCTCCTTCATCTTGCGATACACGCAGTTGGTGCGCTGGTTGAACATTATAGCGTAGATCTTGTCCTGCTTGACTGCGTACTCGTTGAGCTCCCTGACCGCCTTGGTGTACACGCCCGCGGGCTTCTCGCTCATGGCGTGCAGGCCCTTGGAGAGCGCCAGCCTGACCAGGCGGGGATGGTCGTAGTGGGGCGTGCACACGATTATGGCGTCTACCAGCCCGCTGTCCATCATCTTCTCCGCGTCGTCGAATATCGCCACGCCGGGCAGGTTCTCCTGCGCCCACTGGCGCCTTTCGGGCTTAAGGTCGGCTATGGCGCTGAGCACCATGCCGTTCACTTTGCCTTCTATAAGATTCTTGGCGTGGCTGGAGCCGATGTTGCCCACGCCGATGATACCGAGTCGCACCTTATCCATATTGCACCATACCCCCGTTTTCTCTGTGTGGAAACCCTGGTCTGCCAGTATCTTCTTGATCGCGTCCGCCGCCGACTGGAAAGCGGTCATGCTGTCCGGATAGCTGTAAGCGGTCTTGAGTTCCTCTCCCTGCAGGTTCTTGATGCCGTCGAACACCCGTAAATGGGGCTCCACAGACAGCACCATCTCCTGCGCCCGGGGAGTCAGGCCCTTTATTATCTCGGGCACGTTCCCGTCGCCGCAGCCGCTGGGAACCACGCTGCCGTCCCTGGCAAACGCGTCCTTTATGTGCATATAGTATATGTAGTCCTTGAGCATGGCGAAATTCTCTATGGGTCTTTCGCCGCACTGGATGAAGTTGGCCGGGTCGAACACCAGCTTGAGCCTGCCGCCGAAGTGCTTATATAGGTCAAGGCAGCGGGCGGCGACGTCGCCGTAGATGCCCTTCTCGTTCTCGTGGCACAGCTTTACGCCCTCTTTTTCCGCCGCGTCAAGCATTTTCCCGAGCCTGGAGAGCACTTCGTCGCGGTACTTCGCCGGATCTTCTCCCTTGGGGATATAGAACGAGAACATCCTCATGCGGTCCGTGCCCAGAATGCGGCACAGCTTGAGCGCGCGCTCAAACTCCCGGAAATGTGGCTCAAAGTCGTCGGTTATCGAGATCTTGCCGAAAGGCGAACCCATAGACGCCACCTTCACTCCCGCCTCGTCCAGCTGCTTACGCGCCGCGAGGGCTTCCTCGTCCGTCAGATCCTTTACGCTCTTGCCGTTCACGCCCCGCATCTCCAGCGTGGCAATGCCCGCCTTCTTAAGCGCTTCTATCTGCACACCCAGGTCCTGCCCCGCCTCGTCGGCGAAAGCGGATAACACAAACACTGCCATACCAAATCCTCCCACAGGCATAATAATCTATTATGATTATACTCTCTGTGCCGGGATTAGTCAAGTTTTGGGAACGCGCCCCTATCGGTGGCGGATCGGCGTATTATACCAGCGCGGAAGTGCGAAAAGCGCCGCTTTCCGCTAAATTTTTGTAAAAATCCGCCCGGGCTATTGACTTTCTCGCCGCCCCCGTATATAATTTACTAGCAAAGCAGAAGCAACCGCTTCTCACCCGGCGGCGTCGCCAGCCGTGGTCAAACAGTCTCCGTACAAGGGGCGTTTATGTGGGAGCGGTGCGTTTGCGCCGGTCTTTTTTTATACCAGTGCCCATGATTATACGGAGGTGTGTTTCTATCAACGATCTGACTATCAACGAGGATATCCGCGAGCGCGAGGTGCGCGTCGTCAACGAAAACGGCGAACAGCTGGGTATAATGCCCACCGTTCAGGCGTTAAGGCTGGCTGAGGAAAAGCAGCTGGACCTGGTCAACATCGCTCCCGCCGCGAAACCCCCGGTGTGCAAGCTCATGGATTACGGCAAGTACCGTTTCGAGCAGAGCAAGCGCGAGAAGGAGATCCGCAAAAATCAGAAGATAATAGAGACAAAGGAAGTGCGCTTAAGCGCGACCATCGAAGACCACGACATCGACGTAAGGTTCCGTCAGGCTGCGAAGTTTTTGCAGGACGGCTGCAAGGTCAAGGTGTCCATCCGCTTCCGCGGGCGTCAGATCGCCCACAGCGAGATCGGCACGGACGTGATGCAGGCATTCGCCGAAAGGATCAAGGATTACGGCAGCGTGGAAAAGAAACCGGCTCTGGAGGGGCGCAGCATGACCATGCTCCTGGCCCCCAAAGACTCCAAGTAAGCATTCACACAGAAGGAGGAAAACCCCATGCCCAAACAGAAGACCCACTCTGGCGCCGCGAAGCGTTTCAGCATTACCAAAAGCGGAAGAGTAAAGCGCGCTCAGGCCTTTAAGCGCCACATACTTACCAAGAAGCCCACCAAGCGCACCCGCAACCTGCGCAAGGCCGCGTTCCTTACGCCCGTTGAAGGCCGCACCATGAAGAAGCTTATTCCCTACAAGTAAGGAGGACGACATAAATGGCTAGAATTAAGCGCGCGGTTAACGCAGTAAAAAAACGCCGCAAGATATTTAAGCTTTCAAAGGGTTATTTCGGAGCCAAATCCAAGCAGTACCGTGCCGCCAGCGAGCAGGTGAGACGTTCCCTGCGTTACGCTTTCGTCGGCCGCAAAATGAAGAAGCGCGACTTCCGCCGCCTGTGGATCGCCCGCATCAACGCTGCCGCCAGGATGAACGGTCTGTCCTACAGCCGCCTGATGGACGGTCTGAAGAAGAACGGCATCGACATCAACCGCAAGATGCTCTCCGAGCTGGCCATCAACGACGCCGCGGCGTTTACCGCCCTGTGCGAGAAGGTCAAGAACGCTTAAGTCACTTATTCCCTGCGGCTGACCGGCCGCAGGGGTTTTATACGGAGGCGTATCGAAGTGGTCATAACGGCCCTGACTCGAAATCAGGTAGGGTGAAAGCCCTCGTGGGTTCGAATCCCACCGCCTCCGCCAGAAAAAACCTCGTCAAAAAGACGGGGTTTTTTATTATGTGTTCCGCAGACAATAGAGTGATCGATTGAAAGTAATGCTTTTTCCTGCTATAATATGAATAATGGAAGGAGCAATGCACATGGGAAATTTACAGAAATTCGACGAGTTGAAGTTCTTCGCTGATGTGAAGAAAAGACCGGGTGTATATTTGGGATATCCGTCTTTACTCTCCCTGCGAGATCAGCTTTTCGGCATGACATATGCTTTCTCTTTTTATAGCGATGAAACGCCGCTGCAATATTTCGATGCTTTTGTGGAATGGTATCACCGAGAAAAACTTGATGATAAGAACGGTTATGCCTGTTGGTGGAACAATCTGTTGTATCATAGCGGTAATAACGATCGATTAGCTTTTGATATGTTCTTCGCCGTATTTGAACGGTTCTTACATGACATACACCACATAAGTCTTCCTTCCGAGTAACTCAGGTATATATCCGGACGTTTTTTTGCTTACAGCTTACACGCGCTTTTCTGCGGATAAAAGAACAGCCCCGGCGGGTTTTCCCGCCGGAGCTGTTTTTATCGGTTTTTACACGTTTTCCTTGACTTCGATGCCGGAGTAGCGCTTCATGCCCGTGCCCGCGGGGATGAGCTTGCCCAGGATGACGTTCTCCTTGAGGCCCAGCAGCGGATCGCTCTTGCCCTTGATGGCGGCTTCGGTCAGCACCCTCGTGGTCTCCTGGAATGAGGCGGCGGACAGGAAGCTTTCGGTGGCCAGCGCGGCCTTGGTGATGCCCAGCAGCACCCTCTTGCCCATGGCAGGCTTGCCGCCCTCTTCGTAGGTCTTGCGGTTCTCCTGCTCGAAGCGGTAGATGTCCACCAGAGAGCCGGGCAGCAGGCTGGTGTCGTTGGACTCCTCTATCCTGACTTTCCTGAGCATCTGGCGCACGATCATCTCGATGTGCTTGTCGGCGATCTCAACGCCCTGGTCCCTGTAAACGCTCTCGACTTCGCGCACGATGTAATCCTGCACGGCCTTGGGTCCCAGGATCCTGAGCAGCTCGTGGGGGTTGATGGAGCCTTCGATAAGCTCGTCGCCCGCGTTCACGTGGTCGCCTTCCTTCACGCGCAGCTTGGAAGCGTAGGAGATGGGATAGCGCTTGACTTCGGAATCCGCGTCTTCGCCGGTGATCACGATCTCGCGCTTCTTCTTGTTGTCGGTGGGCAGGTGCACTATGCCGCTGATATCAGCCAGCACGGCTTCCTTCTTGGGCTTCCTGGCTTCGAAGAGCTCCTCTACGCGGGGAAGACCCTGGGTGATATCCTCGCCGGAAGCGACGCCGCCGGTGTGGAAGGTACGCATGGTCAGCTGCGTGCCGGGCTCGCCTATGGCCTGCGCCGCGATGATTCCTACCGCCTCGCCCACTTCGACCATCTGGCCGTTGGACATGTCGGCGCCGTAGCAGCGGGCGCACACGCCCGTGTCGCACTGGCAGGACAGCACGGAGCGGATCTTGACCTTGGTGATGCCCGCGGCGGTGATGCGCTTGACCTGGTCGTAGGTGATCAGCTCGTTCACTCTGGCGATGACTTCGCCGGTGGCGGGATCGATCACGTCCTCAGCCGCCACACGGCCGCGGATACGGTCGCCCAGCTTCTCGATGACGGTGGTCACGTCGCCGTCCACCTTTGTGATGTCGCTCACGTACAGGCCGCTCACGTTCATGCCGCGGCTCTCGAAGCAGTCCACCTCGCGGATGATGTTCTCCTGGGACACGTCCACCAGGCGGCGGGTCATGTAACCGGAGTCGGCGGTACGCAGAGCGGTATCGGCCAGGGACTTGCGGGAACCGTGGGAGCTTAAGAAGAACTCAAGCACCGTCAGGCCTTCGCGGAAGTTGGCCTTTATGGGCAGCTCTATGGTCTTGCCGCTGGGGGAGGCCATCAGGCCGCGCATACCCGCCAGCTGGCGGATCTGGTTGTTGCTGCCTCGGGCACCGGAAGTAGCCATCATGTTTATGGGGTTGAACTTGTCCAGGCTCTTGAGCACCTCGTCGGTGATGTCCTTGGTGGCTTTCTCCCACAGGTTGATGACCTTGATGTACCGCTCGTCCTCGGACAGAAGACCTCTTCTGAACTCAACTTCAGTCCTGTGGACCTTGTCCTCGGTGTCGGCGATGATGGTCTTTTTGGCTTCGGGCACCTTTATGTCCGCCACGGATACGGTGATGGAACCGATGGTGGAGAACTTGTAGCCCATCTCCTTGACCCTGTCCAGCATCTGGCTGGTCTCGGAAACGCCGTGGATGCGGTAGCAGTCGTCTACTATCAGGCCCAGCTGCTTCTTGCCCACCACTTCGTCTATCTCAAGCTTGAACATATCATCGGCGGTCTCGCGCTTCTGATGGCCCAGGTCCTGAGGAATGGCCTCGTTGAATATCACGCGGCCGATGGTGGTCTTGACCAGCTTGGAGTACTTCTTGCCCTCGAACTCCCTCTCCATGCGTATGTAGCACTCCGCCTGAAGGCTGAGCTCACCCATGTCGTAGGCCATCTTGGCCTCGTCCACGTCGGTAAAGATCTTGCCTTCGCCCTTGGCGCCTTCACGGATGATGGTAAGGTAGTAGCAGCCCAGTACCATGTCCTGAGTGGGGCACACCACGGGTTTGCCGTCCTGGGGCTTAAGTATGTTGTTGGCCGCCAGCATCAGGAAGCGGGCCTCCGCCTGCGCCTCCATGGACAGGGGCACGTGAATGGCCATCTGGTCGCCGTCGAAGTCGGCGTTGAAAGCGGTGCAGCACAGGGGGTGCAGCTTGAGTGCCTTGCCTTCTACCAGCACGGGCTCGAAGGCCTGTATGCCCAGACGGTGCAGGGTAGGCGCGCGGTTGAGCATTACGGGATGCTCCTTGATCACGTCCTCCAGCATATCCCACACTTCGGGGCGCTGGCGTTCCACCATCTTTTTGGCGGTCTTTACGTTGTTGGCCTTGCCGCCCTTTATCAGCCTCTCCATCACGAAGGGCTTGAACAGCTCCAGCGCCATCTCCTTGGGAAGGCCGCACTGGTACATTTTCAGGGAAGGTCCGACCACGATAACGCTTCGACCGGAATAGTCCACGCGCTTGCCCAGCAGGTTCTGGCGGAAACGGCCCTGCTTGCCCCTGAGCAGGTCGCTCAGGCTCTTGAGGGTACGTCCGCCCGCACCGGTGACGGGACGGCCGCGGCGGCCGTTGTCGATAAGGGCATCGACGGCCTCCTGCAGCATGCGTTTCTCGTTGCGGGTGATGATCTCGGGGGCGCCCATGGCGAGCATCCTCTTAAGGCGGTCGTTGCGGTTGATCACCCTGCGGTACAGGTCGTTAAGGTCGGCGGTGGCGAACCTGCCGCCGTCCAGCTGCACCATGGGGCGCAGCTCCGGGGGAATCACCGGCACTACGTCCAGTATCATCCACTCGGGCTTGTTGCCGCTCTGGCGGAAAGCCTCGACCACTTCCAGCCTCTTCATCAGCTGCTGCTTTTTCTGGCTCTCGGTCTCCTTGGAAGCGGACCTGCGGCGGCCTTCCGCCTCGCGGGCGTTGGCCTTAGCCACAAGCTGGTCGAACTCGGCGTGGAGTTCCTCGGCCAGCTGATCCAGGTCGATCTCCCTGAGCATCTCGCGGATAGCCTCGGCGCCGATGCCCACGCGGAAAGAATCCTCGCCGAACTGGTGCTTTTTGTCCTGGTATTCGCTCTCGGTAAGCAGCTGATGCTTGTCAAGACCCGTGTTGCCGGGATCCAGCACTATGTAGCTGGCGTAGTACAGTACCTGCTCCATGGCGCGGGGGCTCATCTTGAGCAGAGTGCCCATGCGGCTGGGAATGCCCTTGAAGTACCAGATATGGCTCACGGGGGCGGCCAGCTCGATGTGACCCATGCGCTCGCGGCGCACCTTGGACTTGGTGACTTCCACGCCGCACTTGTCGCAGATGACGCCCTTGTAGCGCACGCGCTTGTATTTTCCGCAGTTGCACTCCCAGTCTTTGGTGGGCCCGAAGATACGCTCGCAGAACAGGCCGTCGCGCTCGGGCTTAAGGGTGCGGTAGTTTATGGTTTCGGCCTTGGTGACCTCGCCGTAAGACCATTGCCTGATCTTTTCGGGGGAAGCCAGACCTATCTGTATGGAATCAAGATTTGTCAGTTCAAACAATTCCGTTCTCTCCCTTCCTGTGGCACAAGCTTATTCAAACGAGTCGAAATCGTCGTTGCCGATGTCATCCAGGTCTTCGCCTATGTCCTCAAGTCCCTCAAGCTCGATGTCGTCCAGGTCGTCCGCGTCGGGCTCTTCTTCCTCGTCAAGATCGTCTATGTCTTCTATCTCACCCAGGCTGTCCAGGCTGTCGATGTCGTCCAGACCGTCGGTAAGGTTGTCGAGAGAATCGAAGTCGAAGTCGTCCGGCGTGTCTTCCTCGCCTTCAACAGGCGGCGGCAGGGTCTTGGTGAGCTCCTGCTTGAACTCGCTGTCGGGAGCCAGGTCTTCTTCCTCAAGCTCTCTGAGTATGATCTCTTCCTTGTTCTCGCCCAGCACCTTGATGTCCAGGGACAGGCTCTGCAGTTCCTTGATAAGGACCTTGAAGCTCTCCGGTACGCCGGGCTCGGGAATGTTCTCGCCTTTTACGATGGCCTCGTAGGTCTTTACGCGGCCCACCACGTCGTCGCTCTTCACGGTCAGGATCTCCTGCAGCACGTGGCTGGCGCCGTAGGCTTCCAGGGCCCAGACTTCCATCTCTCCGAAGCGCTGGCCGCCGAACTGGGCCTTGCCGCCCAGAGGCTGCTGCGTTACCAGGGAGTAGGGGCCGGTGGAACGGGCGTGGATCTTGTCGTCCACCAGGTGGTGGAGCTTGAGCATGTACATGTAGCCCACGGTGACCGGGTTGTCGAAGCGGTTGCCGGTGCGGCCGTCGTATACCCACAGTTTGCCTTCCGGATTGATGCCGATGCGGTCAAACTGGATGGTGGGGCGTCCCTTGTCGTCGAACAGGGGGCCCTGGGGCAGGCGGCTGGCCTGGGTGAGCGCCTCGTGGATGTCTTCGCTGGTGGCGCCGTCGAACACGGGGGTGGCCACATGCCAGCCCAGCGCGCGGGCGGCGAGACCCAGATGCACTTCCAGCACCTGACCGATGTTCATTCGGGAAGGCACGCCCAAGGGGTTAAGCACTATGTCCAGAGGAGTGCCGTCCGCCAGGAAGGGCATGTCCGCCTCGGGCAGTATGCGGGAAACGACGCCCTTGTTGCCGTGGCGGCCCGCCATCTTGTCGCCCACGGAGATCTTGCGCTTCTGGGCGATGTACACGCGCACCATGCGGTTGACGCCGGGACTGAGTTCGTCGTGGTTCTCGCGGGTGAAGATCTTCACGTCCACCACGATGCCGAACTCACCGTGAGGCAGGCGCAGGGAGGTGTCCCTGACTTCCTTGGCCTTGTCGCCGAATATAGCCCTTAACAGCCTTTCCTCGGCAGTCAGCTCGGTCTCGCCCTTGGGGGTGACCTTGCCGACCAGTATGTCGTTGGCGCGCACTTCGGCGCCTATCCTGATTATGCCGCGCTCGTCCAGGTCTTTCAGCGCGTCCTCGCCTACGCCGGGAACGTCGCGGGTGATCTCTTCGCTGCCCAGCTTGGTGTCGCGGGCTTCGCTCTCGTATTCCTCGATGTGGATGGAGGTGTAAACGTCGTCCTTTACCAGGCGCTCGTTGATGAGCACGGCGTCCTCGTAGTTGTAGCCCTCCCAGGTCATGAAGCCGATCAGCACGTTACGGCCCAGGGCGATCTCGCCCTCGTCGGTGGAGGGGCCGTCAGCCAGCACCTGGCCCACCTTGACCTGGTCGCCCTCGTACACCACGGGATGCATGTTGATGCAGGTGCCCTGGTTGGAGCGGGCAAACTTGCTTAAACGGTAAGTGAACTCCTGGCCCTCGGCGTCCTTGATGCGCACTTCGTCCGCGGACACTTTGGACACCACGCCGTCATGCTTGCTCAGAAGCACCACGCCGGAATCGCAGGCGGCCTTGTACTCGATGCCGGTGCCCACGTAAGGGGCTTCGGGCTTGAGCAGCGGCACGCCCTGGCGCTGCATGTTGGAGCCCATCAGGGCGCGGTTGGCGTCGTCGTTCTCAAGGAACGGGATCATGCCGGTGGCGATGGAGATGAGCTGGCGGGGAGACACGTCGATGTAATCCACGCGGTTGTTCTCCACCTCGATTATCTCTTCCTTGCGGCGCACGATGACGCGCTTGTTCTTGAAGTGGCCTTCCTCGTCCAGAGGCTCGTTGGCCTGGGCGATCACGTACCTGTCTTCCTCGTCGGCGGTCATGTAGATGATCTCGTCGGTGACTACGCCCTTCTCCTTGTCAACCCTGCGGTAGGGAGCCTCGATGAAGCCGTACTCGTTGATGCGGGCGTAGGTGGCCAGGGATCCGATAAGGCCGATGTTGGGACCTTCGGGCGTCTCTATGGGGCAGATACGGCCGTAGTGGGAGTAGTGCACGTCGCGCACCGCGAAGGAGGCGCGGTCGCGGTTCAGGCCGCCCGGGCCCAGAGCCGACAGCCTGCGCTTGTGGGTAAGCTCGGCCAGGGGGTTGGGCTGGTCCATGAACTGGGACAGCTGGCTGGAACCGAAGAATTCCTTTATGACCGCGGTCACGGGGCGGATGTTGATGAGGTCCTGAGGTCTGGCACTGGCCAGGTCCTGGATGCTCATGCGCTCGCGGATGACCCTCTCCAGGCGGGCAAGGCCCACGCGGATCTGGTTCTGGAGCAGCTCGCCCACGCTGCGCAGGCGGCGGTTGCCCAGATGGTCTATGTCGTCCACTTCGCCAATTCCGTAAAACAGGCCGAACTGGTAGCTGACGGAAGAAATGACGTCGCTCTTGACAATGTGGCGGGGCACCAGGTCGTCTTTGGCGGCCTTGAGCTCCTCGTTGATGTCGAGGCCTTCGTTCTTGACCTTCTCCAGCAGGGGGATCAGCACGCCCAGGTCGACGCGCTCCTTGGGAGAATACGCGTTCTCGTCCCACTGCTCGAACAGGTCGGCGTCGTAGTCCTTAAGGAAGCTGTCCAGGTAAGCGAAGTTGTTGCCCACTACCTTGAACACGTGCCCGTCGCTGAGCACCTTGACGGCGTTGATGCCCGCGTTCTGTATGCGCTTGGCGACGGCGTCCTTGATGAGCTCGCCTTCCCTGACGAACACTTCGCCGGTATAGGGATGCACGATGTCCTCGGCGGCTTCCCTGCCGCTGATGCGGCGGGCCAGCGCCAGCTTCTTGTTGAACTTATAGCGGCCCACGTGAGCGAGGTCGTACCTCTTGGGGTCGAAGAAAGTGTTGTTGATAAGGGTGGTGGCGCTCTCAACGGAGGGCGGCTCGCCGGGGCGCATCTTGGTGTAGATCTCGATGAGCGCCTGGTCGCGGCGGGACTTGAAGGAATCGCCCGCGTCTTCGCCCACGTCCTTGGTCAGGGTGGCGTCCACGCGCTCGTCGCTGCCCAGCAGCTCACGGATCTCGGCGTCGCTCTCTACGCCCATTACCCTCAGCAGCGCGGTGGCGGGCAGTTTCCTGGCCCTGTCCACACGGGCGTACACCACGTTGTTGGAATCGGTGTCATACTCGATCCAGGCGCCGCGGTTGGGAATGATCTGGCTGGAGAACAGGAACTGGCCGTTCTTGTCGCGCTCGCTGGCAAAGTACACGCCGGGGGAACGCACGAGCTGGCTGACGATAACGCGCTCAGCGCCGTTTATAATGAATGTGCCGTAGTCCGTCATCACGGGGAAATCCCCCATGTACACGTCGCTTTCCTTGATCTCGCCGGTCTCCTTGACAGTAAGGCGCACCCGGACGTTCAGCTTGGTAGCGTAGGTGCAGTCTCTTTCCTTGCACTTCTCCACGCTGTTTTTGGGTTCCTTGTCCAGCGTGTAGTCCACGAACTCCAGCTTGATGGTCTCGGAATAGTCCGTTATGGGCGATACGTCGTCCAGCGCTTCCTTGAGACCTACCTCAAGAAAGTGGCGGTATGAGTTTTTCTGTACCTCGATCAGATCCGGTACAGCCAGGGCTTCCTCGACTCTCGCGAAGCTCATCCTTGTGCGCTTGCCCTGTTTGACGGGATGCACCATGCTAAAATCACTCCTTACGGCATATTTGCTATTCTGGATTGGTGAAGAGTAATATTTGGGTTAATTCTGGCCCGAAAATGAATTTTTTGAAAATTTTCTCAATTCATTTTTCGATCGGGCCGCTCGTTTGCGGATTCATCTCCACTTTAGCGCAGTTTTTCATTTTATCAAGCACAGTCAAGCCTGTCAAGCGATATTCTCATAATATTAACTCATATAACCGAAAATTAACCGTAATCGGCCCCTCTCAGCCGCTTCTGCGGTCGGCAAATACCTTGCGTTAATTCTTATTTTTGCAGTTTTTCCTGCATTTTCAGAGTTTAACCAGACTTCACTTGAAAAGCGCCGCCCGCGGGCATATAATATACATAAGAAATGATGGGAGGGCAGGCATATGAAGCTGGTATTGGCTTCCGACCACAGGGGGCTCGAGCTCAAAAGGCAGCTTATGGAGTACCTGGCGCAGCA
This sequence comes from Clostridia bacterium, assembly GCA_017551645.1. GTDB lineage: Bacteria > Bacillota > Clostridia > Christensenellales > Aristaeellaceae > RUG14130. The sequence goes on from JAFZLE010000074.1 coordinate 17,108, forward strand.
GGGTCACGAGCTGTTCGACGTGGGCACCTACACGGAAGACAGCGTGGACTACCCCGTCTATGCCGAGAAAGCCTGCGTCGCGGTGACATCGGGCGAAGCCGAGAAGGCGATCCTGGTGTGCGGCACCGGTTTTGGCATTTCCCTGGCGGCAAACCAGATAGACGGCATACGCGCGGTCAACTGCTCGGACGTGTACACTGCCCGCATGACCCGCCGCCACAACAACGCCAACGTGATCTCCATAGGCGCGGACGTGGTGGGCATCGGCCTTGCCAGGCTCCTGATTGACACCTTCCTGTCCACTCCCTTCGACGGCGGGCGCCACCAGAAGCGCCTGGATATGGTGGCGGAATTAAGGGCGGACGTCACCGGAAAAAGCGTGCTTATCCCCTTTAACGGGCGGGAGCTCAAGCTGTACAACCAGCGCTCCCTGCTGTGGACCGAGCACCCCTATCCCTGCCCCGCGTCGGAAAGCGACGGCAACCTCAAGACCAGCGGCTGCGGCATTTTTTCCACCTGCGAAGTGATAGAATTCTTCAGCGGCGAAAGGGTCCGGCCCGAGGCGCTTGCCGATTTTGCTATGAAAAACGGCGCCAGGGTCGAAGACGGCACCGACCGCCCCGCGCTGCTCAAAGCCATGCAGGAGCAGGGGCTGTGCGACAAATACAACTTCGAGTATCATCTTGACGGGCACCTTAACGACCGCGATATGCTGTGGGACTGCATTCTGGGAGGCGGCGCGGCGCTGTGCAATCTGCGCGTCGGCCACATAGTTGCGCTGGTAGCCTGCCGTGAACGGGAAGGCGAAAAGCAGCTTCTGGCCATGGACTGCTACAGCGAGAGCGCCGACAGCCGGGTCTCGGAGCACGTGCGCGAGGTGCTGCCCCAGAGCCTTATAGAATATTCCGTATTGAACGACAGCGGCGTACTTGTCGGCTGCAGCCAGAGCTACGGCGCGTTCTGGGTACCGCTGAGTTTGCCCAGGGACTTTGACCTGCTTTACAGGAAGGGTGTATAATATGCTGCTTGAAGAGATAGATCTGGCGCTGGAAAAAGGCTGCCTGCTTTCAAAAGAGGCTTTCCATCCCCTGCCCCGCATAGACGAAAGGGACGTGTGGGACAATCTGGACCCGGAAGTCAAGGCGTACTATTCCGGCCAGGCAGTCGCGCTGGAAGGCAGGCCTATCGCTCCGCTTACCGCCCGCATGTACGCGGAATTCGATAAAAGCGGCGACAGGGTGACATTCGAAAGGCCTTACTTCGACCGACGCAAGACGCTGTTTTCCCTGCTGATGTGCGAATGCCTGGAAAACAAGGGCAGGTATATACCCGATATCGAAGACCTGGTGTGGGCGATCTGCGAGGAGACCACCTGGGTGGTGCCCGCCCACCTGTACCAGAATTCGCTGGGTGACGGCAAGAGCAAGCCTCTGGCGAGCTCGCGCCTGGCCAAGAGCCACATAGACCTGTTCGCGGCGGAGACCGCCAGCATGCTGAGCTGGACCGTATACCTGCTGGGCAGCCGCCTTAAAGATGAGATCGTGTCCCGCATAGAGGACGAGATCACTGTTCGAATACTGGATGTGTACGTCGCCCACCCGGAAATGGGCTGGACGGGCTTCAACGAGGGCCGCAGCCTCAATAACTGGACCAGCTGGATCTATTCCAACCTGCTGGCGGTCACCCTGCTCAACGTGGAAGACGGGAGCAAGCGGGAAGCGCTCGTGCGCCTGTTCGCCAAGGGGCTGGACGCGTTTTTGGCTACCTATTCACTGGACGGCGGATGCGACGAGGGCGCCGGGTATTTTGACAAGGCAGGCGCGTCCGTGCTGGACTTTCTGGAGATACTGGACGTGGCCACCCAGGGCCGCGCTTCCATGTGGGACAATCCCCTTATCGCCAACATGGCCTCCTACATAATGTACGCCCATATCGACAGGGATTACTACGTCAATTTCGCGGACTGCAACTGCCGTGTGCGCCCGGACGCCATGCTGATGCGCCGCGCCGCCCAGAAAATGGGCCTGGACAAGCTGAAAGCGCACGCGGAATACCTGCTGGCCAATTCCTACGCCGCGCTGCCCTACGGCTCCGGCTACGACAGCGTGTACCGCAGTCTCATCGACTGCGTCAGCTTCATGCGCTCCGGCCTCACGTCCAGGGGCGAGGAAAAGCCGCTGAGCCACTATTTCTCAGGCACGCAGGTCGCCGTAGCGCGGCAGAGCGCCGACGGCAGCGGGCTGTTCCTGGCGGCGAAAGGCGGCCACAACGCCGAGAGCCATAACCACAACGACGTGGGCAACTATATCATATACGTAAACGGCGAGCCCTTCATAGTGGACGCGGGCGTAGGGACCTATCGCAGGGAGACCTTCTCCGCCAGCCGCTACGAGATCTGGACCATGCAAAGCCGCTACCACAACACGGCGGTCATAGGCGAAAGGGACCAGCTGCCCGGTGCCTCCTGCCGCGCGGAAGGCGCGACCTTTACCGACGACGGGGTCAGAGCCTGCTTCTACCTGGACATTTCCAAGGCTTACGGCGATTTCGCGCCCATAAACAGCTACCTGCGCAGGTTTGACTTTGACCGGGAAGCGGGCGAGATCACCCTGACCGACGAAGTGGATCTGACTGAGAGCGAGACCGTTTCCCTGCCGGTGCTGTGCGCCTACGAGCCCCGCATCGCGCCCGGCCAGGTGCAGCTGATGGGCAAAAACGGGCTGCTCAGGATAGTGTTCGACCCCTCGGTGTTCACGGTGTCCTGCGAGGAAGTGCCGCTTGCTGACGCCAGGCTCAAGACCGCCTGGGAAAGGGAAAGCCTGTACCGCCTGCTGTTCACCGCCCAGTCCTCCGCCCCCAAACAGCAGTTCTGCCTGAAATTCTGCGTCTGATCCTCTTTCTCCAAGCACAAAGCCGGGAGCTTGTCACAGCTCCCGGCTTTGTGTTTGGATCAGGCGTCGGCTTCTCCGATCATTACTGCCCAGTCCTGCGTGCCGTCCCGGCGGTCCGGGAACGGTATGAGGGTGTCAGCTGTTTTTTCCAGCCTGCCCACATAGCCTTTTGCCCCGCTCACGGGGTCCAGCAGGGTACAGACAGGCGCTTTAAAAGGCAGCGCGGCGACGTTCACGCGGATGCTTTCCCCTTCCGGCGAATACGCGATAAAACCTTTTGAGGTCAGCAGCGCGACCTTATGGAAATGCCTTTCCCCGTTGGCGGCTACGTACCGCGAAGCCTCCTCGCCGGAATCGAAACCGTACTCCAGCATAAGCTCCTTCAGGTGCCTCATCTGCCCGCTGCCGGGGTCGTTGAGCGCCTCGCCCCAGGTATTCAGAGGCCCGTAGGAGCCCTTGAACCCGGGCTTGTAAAACTGCATTATTGAGTTGTCCCCGTATGTGTGGCCCGCCGCGCCGCTCAACACGCTCCACCAGGCGTAGCGCCTCACGTCGTGCGCCAGCCAGCGGGGCTGAGTCGGGTCGTGCAGTCCGTGGGGTATCAGTTCGTACCCGGGTTCCCCGTCCAGGGTTGGCTTGTCTGGGCAGTTTTTAAGGTCGTTGAGCACGTAGTTATAGTTGTCTTCCCCGTAGAACACGTCGTTGTCGTCCCACGCGCCCAAAAATTGCTGTGTATAGTCCCTGTGCCCGCTCTGGAACATGTTGAAGTCCAGCCAGGGGCTGTCCTTAAACCACATGGAAGAATCGCACCTGCCGAAGGGATGGTAGCCGACAATGCGTTCGGGGCACAGGCGCTTGAACTCGTTTCCCATCAATTCAAACACGTCCTTTGCGGCATCTCCCCGTACGTCTCCCCCCAGCAGCCAGATAACGTTCTCTTCCCCGCCGAAGGTCTCCGCCAGGAAGCGCACGTAAACCGCCGCGTTGTCCCTGTTCAGCTGCCCGTTCTTAGCGAAACTGCCCCATGAGGGCAGCAGCGCCATGAACATGTTCAAGCTCGCCGCTTCCCGCACTATGCTCAGCACGTGTTCCCAGTAGCCTTCCCGGGCGGGGCGGGCGAAATCATCGTCCGTGAGCGCCTTTTTGCCATCCAGCGTGGCAAAGCCGCCGTGATGCACCAGCGTAGCCTGTATCACGTTAAAGCCTTTGCCCGCGCGGTTTTTAAGGTAGGCAGACGCTTCCTCGCGGCTCAGGCGGCTGAACAGCAGCCACGCCGTGTCCCCCAGCCAGAAAAAGGGCTCTTTGTCCAGATAGAAATAGCGTCCCCGGGTCTCAAGCTTCATGGCGTTGACCTCCTATATCACTTCCAGATAGTACCTGTCCGGCAGGGCAGGAAAAGGCTGCGTGGGCAGTGTCTGA
>JAFZLE010000075.1 GCA_017551645.1 Clostridia bacterium
GGAGGACGACGTGATAATCTCCGCCTCGCCCCTGTTCCTGGTCGCCCCCGCCATGGCGCGGCTGGGCGTGAAGGGCGTGATCGCTTCCCCCGTGGACATGCGCACCGGCGTATATGGCGGCCTTAACTGCCACGGGGAGGAAAAGGTCAGGCGCTTTAAGCAGGAATACCCGGACGCCGTTGTTGACGGGTTCTATTCCGACTCCCTCTCCGACGCCCCCATGGCGCGCCTCGCCAAAAAGGCGTTCCTGGTGAAGGGTGACAGGCTCCTGCCCTGGCCGGAATGATTTTACTGCGTTTTACGGTACAGCCCCAGCGTCCTGAACGCCTCGAACAGGGTGTCCGCCCCGTGGGGGGTTATGCCCTCGGGGACGGTAAGGCCCCTCAGGTTCACCTTGGGCAGCAGCGCGTGTTTGAAGCCCAGCCGGGCGCATTCGGCGAGGCGCCTTTCCGCCTGGGTGATGCCCCGTAATTCTCCCGCCAGGCCCACTTCTCCCATCACCGCCCATTCCTTGTCCAGCGTGATATTCCTGAAGCCGGAGGCCACCGCGGCGCACACCGCCAGGTCGGCCGCCGGCTCGCTTAAGCTCAGCCCGCCCGCGATGTTTATGTACACGTCCTGGTTGTAGAGGTTGAGCGCGGCGCGCTTCTCCATCACCGCCAGCAGCAGGCACAGGCGGCTCAGGTCCACGCCCTGTGTCATGCGGCGGGGATTTCCGAACACGGTGGGCGTGACCAGCGCCTGCACGTCCGTGAGCAGGGGGCGGGAGCCTTCCAGCGCGCACATCACCGCGCAGCCCGCCTCCTCTTGGGCGCGCTCGCTCAAAAGCAGCTCGCTGGCGTTGGGTACTTCACGCATGCCCTCCCCCGTCATCTCGAACATTCCCAGCTCGTTCACGCTGCCGAAGCGGTTCTTTACCGCCCTTAATATCCTGTACCTGCCGCTTCTTTCCCCCTCAAAGTACAGCACCGCGTCCACCATGTGCTCCAGCACCCGGGGGCCCGCGATGTTGCCCTCCTTGGTGACGTGGCCCACCAGGAACACCGCCGTGCCGCTGGCCTTGGCGTTCATCATCAGGCGGGAGGCGCACTCCCTTACCTGCGTGACCGAGCCCGGCGCGGAGGAGAGCTCCGTCAGGTACATGGTCTGTATGGAGTCTATCACGCACACCCGGGGCTGCACCTGATTTATGCGCGCCTCTATCAGCCCCATGTCGTTTTCGCTCAGCACGTAAAAGCCGCTGCCGCCCGCCTTAAGGCGCGCGGCGCGCAGTTTTATCTGCCGGGCGGATTCCTCGCCGGACACGTACAGCACCTTTTCGCCGCTGCGGGACAGGTTTGCGGACAGCTGGGTGAGCAGCGTGGACTTGCCTATGCCGGGGTCGCCCCCCACCAGCACCATGCTGCCTTCCACCACGCCGCCGCCCAGCACCCGGTCCAGCTCGCCTATGCCGCTGGAGAGGCGGCACGCGCCTTCTTCGGGGATCTCGTCTATGGTCAGCGCCTGCGCGCCGCTGCCGGGCTGGCGCTTTAACTTGACCGCCGGCTCTTCCGCCGCGGGCGTTTCCTCGTTAAAGCTGTTCCAGCTGCCGCATTCCGGGCAGCGCCCCATCCATTTGGGCGTGGCGTAGCCGCAGGACGCGCATACGTAAGTTGTTTTAACCTTCGCCATGGTTTACATCTCCGGGATTTTGTGGTTTAATTATAGCAGACTTGAAAAACTCTTGCAAGCAGGATAGGTTTATGCCGGAAGAAATCAAACGCAAAAAACTGCCCGCGAAATCGGGCAAAAAGAAAAGATCCAAACGCAAGCTGTCGTTTTTCCGCCGCTTCATGAAAGGCCTGGGCAGGGTATTCAACCTGTACTACAGCTACACCACCAACCCGGAAGAAAAAGAGAACCACATAAAGCCCAAGCTCTTCGGGCGGGCGGTCACCTTCGCGGGCTTTATGGCCATGATGCTGGCGCTGATAGTGCTGGTGACCCTTATCCTCAACAACCGCTCCGTGGGCGTGGAGCACGTGAACGTGGTGATGGCGGGCCTGCCCGACGATTTCGAGGGCTACAGGATACTTGTGATAAGCGACCTGAACGGCCGCTCCTTCGGCCAGGACCAGTCCACGCTCATGCGCCGCCTGGGCAGCGAAAGCTACAACTGCGTGATATTCCTGGGGGACATGGTGGGCAAAAGCGGCAACACCCAGCCCTTCTATTCCCTTATTAACCAGCTGGACGGGCGCAAGCCCATGTACTTTATCGCCGGCGACAGCGATCCCGCCCCGGTGCTTGCCGAGCCCCGTGAGAGCAACGGCTACCTGACCCTCAACGAGATGGTGCTGGACGACTGGGTGCTGGGCGCGATGGAACTGGGCTGCACCTACATGGACGTGCCCGTAAAGCTCACCCGCGGCTCCTCCTCCCTGTGGCTCATGCCCGACACCTTCCTGAACCTGGACCTGTACAAGGCGCTGGACGACTACAAAAGCGAGCTGGAGCAGGTGAACGAGAGCTATCTGGAGGGCGTGTCCGTGTCCCGCCAGGCACTGCCCCTTACCACTTACCGCCGCAACACGCTGTATAAATCCCACGACCTGATACCCGAGATAAGCGACGACGACATAATCATAATGCTCTCCCACGAGGTGCCCGCGGATTCCCAGCTCACCCGGGCGCAGGAAGCCATGACCGAGGCGCAGAAAAAGCGCTTCTTCGCCGCGCCCGACCTGGTGCTGGCGGGCCACTACTGCGGCGGCGAATGGAAGCTGCCCATAATAGGCACGCTGTACGCCGACACCAACATACTGCCCCGCTACGGCTGGTTCCCCTCCGAAACATACGTGCAGGGGCTGCGCAGCGTGGACGGCATACAGGTGTACACCACGCAGGGGCTGGGCAACAACTCCCGCACCGTGTTCACGGGGCGCCTCAACAACCCGCCCCGGGTGACCATAATCCCCCTTACGGGCGAGCTGCCCCCGAGCTTCCTGGAGTAGGCGGCATAACATAAAAACGGCAGGGTCCGCCCCTGCCGTTTTTTTGCTTTCCAAAGTGCCTTATCGGCTGTTTTTTCTCAGGAACCTGCCCCCGCGGAACTCCGTCTGGATACCGTTTTCCAGCGCCACGCCCCCGTTTATCACCACATGCTTTACCC
>JAFZLE010000076.1 GCA_017551645.1 Clostridia bacterium
ACCTGTACGTTTTCGATCACGTATTTATCGGGGTATCTTACGAGCTTACCGATGCCTACCACGCAGGTCATGTTCTTAAGCAGCGCCGTCCAGCTCATATGCTCACTGTCAGGAGCCATTATGATCTCGGACCAGTGCGCCCAGGTCATCGGATTGTTTTCCAGACCCCAGGGATATTCTACGGGAACGATCTCTACGTGCTCGCATTCGTACAGATCAGGGGTCGCCTCGAGCACATAATCGCCGAGCAGGACTCGCTTATTGTCGCACATGGGCATATGCCGTATGCCGTTTGCGGTCTTCTTCTGCGGTATATCGCCGCAAAAGATCTCCCTGAATCCGGTGCCGTCGTCATTCAAAAGGCCTATGCGTTTGAAGTCTTTCCCGGCAGGATCGCCGTCTTTTCTATAGAATATGAAAACCTGCCCGGTGAACAGATACGTGGCGGATACATCCCTCGCGAAGTCCGGCATAGGGATCGTTCTTACGTCGATACGTCCGAATCCGTTCTTGTCTTCAATAAGCATAAATGAACCTCCTGTCATTTTTTGATATGTTTGGACCTGTATTCACCCGGTGTCATTCCTGATATCCTGGTAAACGCTTTATAAAAATGACTAAGTGACGCGTATCCGAGCCCGGCTGCTATCTCAGATATTGAAATAGACCGGTTGAGCAGCATTATCCTTGCTGAAGAGATTTTAAACTCCGCGAATGCCTGGTCTATCGTTATGCCTGCAAGCTCCCTGTATTTCCGGCGCACATATTGCGGATTCATCCCAAGCTTCTCCGAGATCATCTCACCGCTTATCTTCGGTTCCGTGCAGTCCTGAATAAGCGCGTTCACCTTTCTGACAATATGAGACTTTTCCTGGTCTTCCTTTGCCAGAGTGACAAGCCTGCAGTAATCACTGATAAACTCGCGAAGATAATTGAACAAACTGTCCATGCTTTCCGCGTTAATAGTTTTCAGAACATGCAGATATCTCGTCCGGTATACCTGCCCCAGATCCGCGCCGCCTTCTATAGCCGCCGTAGTGTAGGCAGAAATCGCCATTATGGTTTCGATCTTCTGATCAAATAACGTGTCCCCGGTGTATTCAAAGGAGATGAAACCGTTTCTGGAATAGTGTTCCCGCAGCAGATTTCTGCGCCCGGACGTTATGATGCCGCACATCTCAACCACCTGATCATTAAACAATCCCGCGGCATATTCCATATCTTCAGCATCGAGTGCGCCGGTCTTCAGGCGAACAAGCTTAGAAACACTTTCTTTGTCATCCGTTTTCAACAATATATCATATTTCGCCATTATGGAAGCCCTCCCTACGCACAAAAACACCGCAATTCGCCAATTGTATACTTATTTCAGCAATTCGCATGCATATTATAGCAAAACGAATTAATATTCGCAATATATAATATAAACGCAGAAAAGAATGGAGGGCGCTCATATGAAGAAGGCATTGACACTGGTACTTGCGCTGCTGCTTTGCTTAAGCACGTTGCCCGGAATGGCCAGCGGATCCGATTCGATAAAATTGACCATATGGATTCCCAAAGGGGAGGACAGCGTATACTACAGCGATTACTCCCTGAATCCTGCGATGCAGTATCTGCAGACACTTACCTGGGAGGGCGGAGTAAAAATCTCAATGGAGTTTTTTGTTCCGATCTCAGGAGAGGAAAAAAACAGCTTTAACACCTACCTGTCTACCGGCGAATACTGCGGCATGATGAATCTGGCGTATTCCGATTATTCCATTGAGGAGCTTTACGCCAACGGCATTGCCCGGGACTTAACCGAGTATGTCGAGACATGTATGCCCAATTATCTGGCGTGGCTTGACGCGAATCCGGATGTTGCCAAGCTGTGCCAGACATATGTGGACGGCGAGTGGAAGTTCCTGAGCATATGCGGCTGCGCAGACGTTCCATCCAAGGCGTTCGAAGGCTACCTGTACCGCAGGGACTGGATAGTGAACTACGGCAGCTGCCCCGAGTATGTATGGGACTTCGAGAGCGATTATGTCATCGAGCACGGACACCCGTATTATCCTGTATACGCCCAGGCTGAATCTGAAGATGACTGGGAAGGCTGGAAGGAAAACGAAGATTACGAAGACTTCTGGGCTGAATACGGTGACGATCCGGATAATACTTATGTTGACAACGTCATATTCCCTTCCGGCGGAAGCGAACCGCTGTATATAAGCGACTGGGAGTGGATGCTTGAGGTATTCGCCGCTGCGCTTGAAGATCTGGGCGTGACCGACGGCTATCCCTACGCGCTCGTGTACAACGGTTATACCGGTTGCGGCGACCTGTTCTCTTCCTTCGGAGGCGGCGTACCGCAGTGGGCGAGGAACCAGGACAACGAGTGTGTTTTCGGCGGCACCAGCGATACCTTCCGCGCATACCTCGAGTGCCTGTCAACCTGGTATGAGAGAGGCTGGATAGAACCCGGTTACGACCAGCACAGCGGCGATATGTTCTATGCGGTAAACACCTCCAAGACTCACCTGGGGAAGGTAGGCCTGTGGCAGGGCCGTGTGGCTGAGATCGGCACGGCGATGGATGTGGATACCGAGCTTACCGACGGACTGATCGCTTTCGGCTGCAAGCTGCCCATAAACGATGTGTACGGCAGTGAAGAACAGCAGAACAAGATCCCGGACAGCTTTTACCAGTTCTCAAAGATCAATGGCAGTTATATGATCACCAATGCCGTAGCAGAGGAAGATCTGCCGGCAGTTCTGAGCCTGCTGGACTTCATGTATACAAGGGAGGGAGCCCTGCTCAGCTGCGGCCTGAATGCCGAGCAGCTGAGCAAGATACCGGATAAATCCCTGTACGAAAGGTTCGGAATTGATTCAGCCTACACGATCATAACGGATGAAAACGGCGAATCAAGAGTTCAATTCCATAAAGCCCTGTGTGAAGACACCTATCTTAGAAACGCAAGCATCAACAACAGATGGTTGTCCCATGGCATCTACGACACATGGAATGCTGATACCGGAGACTCCTGGCTGCACACCTACTCGGTCGGAAAATGGGACGCCTACGAAAACACCGAGTATAAAGCGCTGGATGTGGTCAAGCTCATGACTGCCGACGAATCCAGACAATATAACAAGACTCTCAATTATCTGAATACCTTCTACGACGTGAATGTGGTCAAGTTCGTGAAAGGCGACATGGATATAACCGATGATGAAGACTGGGAAAAATTCTGCAAGTCGGTCAATAAGTATCGCCCGGAGATTGTAACCGGAATATTCGACCGCGTTTTCGACGTTCTGTACGGGGAATAGACATATGACATCCGCTGCGAATGTATATCCTCATATGAAAGTGCATCTGCACCCGTGGCGTGAGGATTTCAGGAAAAACGGAATACTGTACCTGCTGTTTCTGCCGGTAGCCGTTTTCTTCATAGTGTTCCACTATATACCGATGGTAGGTATATTCATGGCGTTTGAGGATTACAGCTATGTGGAAGGCCTGCTAGGCAGCAAATGGCTGGGTTTGCAGAACTTCATTGAACTGTTCGAGGGCGACATGTTTTTGCCGGCGCTCAGGAACACGTTCATAATGAGCCTTTTCAAGATCACTTTCGCTTTTATAGCGCCGGTGCTCCTGGCGTTGGTGGTTTCACAGCTCAGGTCCAAGCGCTACTCCCGGGTCGTGCAGACGATAACATACATGCCTTACTTCGTGTCCACCGTGGTCGTGTGTTCCCTGGCCAAGGAATTCCTGGGCTACAGCGGCGGAATCACCCGGCTGCTCTGCGCGCTGGGGCTTGAGCAGCAGAACTGGCTTGCCAATAACCGTCCGCCTATATTCTGGGTGATCTGGTGCCTGATCGAGATATGGCGCGGTGCAGGGCAGGGGTCGATCATTTACATCGCGGCCATCGCGGGAATAAACGGTGACCTGCATGAAGCGGCGGTGATCGACGGTGCGAACCGCTGGCAGCGCGTATGGAAAATCACTTTCCCGTGTATACTTCCTATAGTGGTCATGATGTTCACGCTGCAGGTGGGGCTTGCGTTCCGCATGGGATATGATTCCATACTGCTTCTGTATATGCCGTCTACGTATGATGTGGCGGATTGTCTGCACACATATACGTACAGAATGGCGTTCGGTACTACAACCAACTACTCTCTGTCTACCGCCAGCGGGCTTTTCCAGTCGGTGATCGCCACCACGCTTCTGATAGTTTCCAACACTCTCAACCGTAAAGCTTCATCGCTTTCGCTGTTCTGATAGGGGGTGAGCTTTAATGAAGAGCAAGGTAAAATACAGAGAAGGCATGGTGGATAAGCCTACCCCGCTGGGTGCGGCGGCGGATGTACTGATAGTCCTGTTCACGGTCATATGTATTTTTATATGCGTTATTCCGGTATGGCATACGTTTATGAGCTCCTTCTCTGATGGGCTTATACTCATGTCGCACGAGGGCGTTGTATGGAAGTGGATAGGTCGTTTCAACCTTGGAGGCTATAAATACCTTTTCGCGGATTCGTCTATTATCCGCGGATACGCCAACACCCTTATATATGTGCTCGGAAATATAGCGTGCGGACTGGTTGTAAACGTGCTGGGTGGTTATGTGCTCAGCCGGCCGACGAAACTCAAAGGTTTTCTGACCATGTTCCTCATGCTAACCATGATGTTTTCCGGCGGTATAGTGCCTACATACATGGTGGTGCGCGCTTTGGGTATGACGGGCACGGTCTGGTCGCTGATAGTGCCCGGCTGCACCAACGCGATGTTTATCATACTCATGATGAATGCGTTCAGGATGGTGCCGGAATCCACTGTAGAAGCGGCGCATCTTGACGGCGCGGGACATATAACCGTTATGTTCAGGATCATGCTCCCCCAGGCAATGGGCATTGGAATGGTGACCATAATCAACACTGCAATAATCGCCTGGAACGCATGGTTTGAAGCGTCCATATACGTTACCGGCCAGCGCGAACTGTGGCCGCTGCAGCTCTGGGTCAAGCAGATCGTGGCCAACAACCAGGAATTCCTCAATTACACCAACCCGGACTATGACCGATATCTGATTCAGTATGCTGTGATCATAGGCGCGACGATGCCTATTCTCATTGCAATGCCGTTCTTCCAGAAACGGCTCCAGAAGGGATCTTTGGCCGGTGCCATTAAAGAATAATAACAGGGAGGGACAACCATGAAACGAATCGCATCACTTATCCTTTGCATCGCTCTGCTGTTCAGCTGCGCAATGCTTGCAGCTCACGCCGAAGTGCCGTCTCCTGCCGGCAAGTATTTCCACTACGGTTTCACTGCCGCGGGTTATGGGGATTTCCACCATTTCTTCCATTTCTACGAAGAAATTCCGGTATTGGGCAGTGTGTTCTATGCCGGCTTCACTAACAACAACAATACCTTTGCGGGAACCTATGTTGTTGAGGAAACTCCCATAGAGTACTCGCTGTACGCTGACAGAAAGGCGATTGAAAGCGGTGCCGATAAGCTGACCGGCACAGCGCCCTACACTATCATATTCTATGATTTTGCGGGGAACGAGCTGGATCGCTGCGGTTACGACGGAGAAAAACTGTATTACGACTGCAGCACCATCAAAGGCACCAGCTGCGGACCGACCTTCTACTATGAGGACGCCGAGCTGGAGTACAAAGCCGCCGCATACGACAACGAAGTCGGCGTGACCTACCTCTCGTTTGTGGCTGACGAGGACGATACCTGCACTGTGCAGCTTTCCCACAACATGACTTATGTCGACCTTATGACCTTCATCATCGAAGGCACCTGGTCCATGGAACAGCGCGAGGACGGCGGGTATGACTACACCTTAAAGCCCGACAGCAGCTTTGATCCCGGCGCCGTGATGAGCGTATCCGTGGATAGGAAAACCGCCGTTTACACCGATGAGGAGGGTAATTCATACACGCTCACCAACGCCGACGCGCTTGGCCCGCAATTGGCCTATGTTGCATCCGGCAATGTTGAAATAGCGAAGTACAATACCACGGCCAAACTGAATCTGGAGATGTATGACGACAATTCCTGTGTCATGTACATGGACATCTTCGGCAACCATTCCCAGATCGATCAGGGCAAGTACACAATGAACGCCGATTATACCGTTGACTTCAAGTTTGAGACGGCGGGCGAACTGAAAGCGGCGGTCGATATGTCCACCTTCTCCCTTGTGCTCAAATATGAGTGCAACCACGAGTCTTTCGGTGCTTTGGCTGCCGACATGGCGATCTCCGCGCCGGAAGAGGAAGTAGCTGAGGCGGCGCTGCTGCTCACGCTCAACGGCGGCTTCACAACGCTGGACCTGTACGACGACGGCACTTACGCCTTCACGTTTGCCTCCTACAATCTGGTAGAGAAAGGCACCTGGAAGATCGAGAACTATCAGTTCTCCATCACCCAAAGCAACGAAAACGTCATCTATGGTTCTCTCGACCCCACCACTTACGCGCTGACCCTTGAGTACGTCGCCGAAGCCAGCGAAGCTCTCAAGGACACCTTTACCTGCGACGCCGCTACTTGGGGCGCGCTCATGCATTAATCTATTGAAAGCTCTTTTCTCACCTTTGCCGGCACATCAGCATACTTTGTTATTCAGAACTGCTTGCACGGTGAAAGCTAAGAGTTTGATCGCTAACTTTCTTTTATAGTACACCCACTATTTCGCGCCGCCGGCATTCATCTATCATTGAATACCAGCGGCGCGTCGTCATGAATGCTTGACGTCCTTAATCTTTTACGCCATCTCGCCCGTGAACTGCTTCATATTGATCCGGAACCTTATTTTGTCCGAGTAATCAGCGCCAACGTCAATCCGCTCCACCAGCCTGGCAATGATCATCTTCCTTGCATCCTATTCCGTATCGTCGAAAAGATGAGAGGTGTATTTATCCAACCATCTCCTAATACATCTTAGTCACTAATTCCATTACACGTGCAATAACATAAGAAACGGGATATGACCCTACTGACATCGCAGTAGGGGTACGCGTTCTGCGAGAAATAAGGAACAAATCATCCCATAAGAGTATTATTTGTGCTAGCTCCGGCGCGTAAATGTGATGGAAGTATACCTTACTCAACCCGCGCGGAAACAAACGGTCACTTTTCCCGGTGACGATGCTCAAACTCACGCGGAATATTCAATTCTTTCTTTATTTTCACCCGCTCAAAACTGCTCTCAAGCTCCAATGGAAGGTGTAGGCCAAGCTTTTGGGTTGAAAGTTAAGACTAAAACAGTCTCATGGGCGGACCACTACGGCGTTTTTTGTCCAGTGGGTTTTGAGAGGAAGACCTTTCAGATTGGAGGAGATACCATGATAAACGAACAAGACCGAATTATCGTTTCAGAGGAAAGACGCAACACAGAATCTGCGCCAAACAACAACTTGCTGCACTCCCCTACCGGAGTTGAGCCGTCACCCGAGGTATTATGCCAGCCTGACACAGGAATTGACCGGCCATTGGAAAAGCGCTGCTATACAGTTGAGGACCTTCAAACAATCCTTTCCTGCAGCCGGGAAACGATATACGCGCTTCTTGCAACCCATGAATTTCGATGGTTCCGTCTTGGGGGCCAGCGGGGACCCTACCGCATATCCCGCAGGAGCTTCGACGAATGGCTGGATTCATGCACCAAATACGCATAGAGAATATCATTGCAACACAAATCGGTTATTAGTAGTGACCGCACTTTCAAAGCCGCGCAGATCTTTCTGGCGGCTCTCCCCATACTGTGCGTATACCCCTTCTTTCAGAAACACCTTATGAACGGCCTTATCATGAGTTCTGTTCATGGCTGACATGTACAGCTGTAGCGGCCATATTTTTTGGAAATCTGATTCCGGATTTAAAAGCAGTCCTGCATACGCAGACTGCTTTCATGTGTTTATTTGTGATGTTGTTTGTGGCTTGTTTTGTCGATTTTTGTGGCATTTGACTGAGATAATCAAGCACTATGTCGATATTTGTCGGTACATGTCGATTTATGTCGCTCCTTGTGGAATTAGAACGCTTTGTCT
>JAFZLE010000077.1 GCA_017551645.1 Clostridia bacterium
GGGGGCAGTGCCGGAGGGATAGCAGTTTATCTTGGCGTCGTCGCGGTAGTTGTAGTTCCACTTGTCCACGCCCCACCTGCGCCCGTCGGGCAGCTGAGTCTTGGGATACTTTACTTCGCTGCCATCCTTTTTGCACAGCTTCTGCCCCAGCTTGGCGGCGCCTACGGGGCACACTTCCACGCACTTGCCGCAGGCTACGCACTTGTCCTTTTCCACGTGGGCGCGGTAGGCGGAGGCGGACAGGTTGGGCGTGTTGTACAGCTGGCTGGTCCTCAGGGCGTTGCACACCCCCGGGGCGCAGTTGCATATGGCCACTATCTTGCCTTCGCCGTCTATGTTGGTTATCTGGTGCACGTAGCCGTGGCGCTCCGCGCGCTCCAGTATCTCGTATACTTCTTCCTTGGTGACGTACCTGCCTATGCCGCGGTCGTCCATGTACTCCGCCATGTCGCCCATGCCTATGCAGTAATTGCCGCAGATCTCGCCGCTGCCTTCGCCCCGCATGGACTGCTGCTTGCGGCAGGAGCACTCGGAGATGCCGAACTTGTCGTACATGTCTATCCAGCGGGACAGGTGCTCCACGGGCACGGACTTGTTCTCCATGCTTATGGCCTTTTCCACGGGGATGACGTGCATGCCTATGCCGCTGCCTCCCGGAGGCACCATCTGGGTTATGCCGCCCAGGGGCAGCTGGGTCATCAGGTTAAAGAAGGTGGCCAGCTGGGGGAACTCGTCGGTAAGCTTGTCCTGCATCATCATGAATTCCGCGCTGCCGGGCACGAATATAGGCAGCTCGTACTGCAGGTGCCTATCGGGCGTTTTTGCCCGGTTCTGCTCGATCACGCCTATCCAGCGCAGGCGCTCAACCATCTTCCGGCAGTCCTCGACGGACATGCCGTTTTTCTGCGCAAGCTCCTCCACCGTGTAGGGCACGCGGGTCTTTTTGAAGCTCAAAAGGAACTTGACCTGCTCCTTGGTGAGGATCATGTCCAGCATCCAGTACTCGGGGTCCCGGTTGTTTATTTTGCCGGTGAACTTTTTAAGGTAGCGGTCGGTGATGAGCGTAGCCAGCTTCAGCACCAGCTTTTCTTTTTCGGGATCCGGCGCGACGTAGTTAGGGTCCTGCCAGTAGTCCCTTTCGTTTATCATCGGGTCGCCGGGTTTCCATTCCGCGAAAGACCTGCCCATGGATGCGCGCTCCTTTCGGATAGTCGGTGGTACGGGGGAATTACGCTTTGTTCTGCTTTTCGCCGATCAGCTCGAAGAAGGTGATCACCGCGCCGCCGATCACGAAGGCGATAAGGGGCGCGGCCTGGGCGGCGGCGGGGAAGCCCGGGAACACGGGCAGTATTGAGCCTATCACGAAGCCCAGTATGGCGGAATAGGTGGCCTGGGAGTGGTTCTTCATGAGCCAGCGGATGAGCTTGGCCACGAACACCAGACCCAGCACGCAGCCCACGCCGAAGGGCAGCAGGGTAACGATGTCAAAGTGCGCCACCGCGTCGATAACGGCCTTGTACTGGCCCAGCATGACCATCACGAGGGAGCCGGAGATGCCGGGGATTATCATGGTGGAGCAGGCGATGGCGCCGTACACCACCAGCATCACGAGCCTGAAGGCGGAGTGGTCGGCGGTGTACTCGGCGGAAGCGTCCTCGGCGTTTTTGATGGCTTCCTTCTGAGCCGACGCATCGGACAGGAACATGAACACCATAAGCGCCAGCACCAGCAGGAAGATCACCACGTGCAGGGGCTTTATGTCGAGCTTTTTCTTTTCGTTGTACGCGGCGCGCCTGAATATGCCGGGTATGGAGAATATGATGATGCCTATAAAGAACATCTGGGTGACATCCGCGTGCCTGGAGAGCAGGCCGCTCATCACCTTGCCGAAGAGGAGTATCGCTATGCCCATGCCGATGACTATGGGCAGGAAGAACTTCCACTCGGTCTTTATCTTTTTGAAGAAGTCGGTGATGATGCCGATTATGCGCTCGTACAGGCCCAGCACCACCATAACGGTGCCGCCGGAAACGCCCGGTATCACGTTGGCGAAGCCGAATAGTATGCCCGCCACTACGCGGTAGATGATCTGGCCCACGCTGTTTTCGCTGAGTGTTTTCTGCATGATGTGCTCCTGAAAAAAGAAATAATGGTTATATTATCGCCATCCCATTCGGGGGGGCAGGGTCATTTGATCTTAAAGTCCTCTTTTGCATGCTGGCAGTTGGCGTGGGTGATGGCCACGGCCACCGCGTCGGCGGCGTCGTCGGGCTTTATAGGGGCGTCCAGCTTGAGCAGCAGCTTGACCATGCTCTGCATCTGCTGCTTTTCCGCCCGGCCCCAGCCGGTGATGGCCTGCTTTATCTGCAGGGGCGTGTACTCGTACAGGTTCTCCGTCCTCTGGGCGCACGCCACCAGCGCCGCGCCCCTGGCCTGGGCCACGGCTATGGCGGTGGTCACGTTCTGGTTGAAGAAAAGCTCCTCGAACGCCACGTCGTCGGGCTGGTAGATGTCGAACAGCTGGCTTAAGCCTGTGTATATGCTCCTCAGGCGCTGGGGCATGGGGGAATGGGCCATGGTGGAGATGACCCCGCTGGTCAGAAGCGTGTACTTACCGCCGGTGTAGTCGATCACCCCGTAGCCCATCAGAGCCAGGCCGGGGTCAATTCCCAGAATTCTCAAAGCCGCCTCCCCGCTTCTCGCTGCCCAGGAACAGGGTCTCGCCGTAGTCTATCAGGGCAGGCAGGTTGTCCCGTATCACACGGGGGAACAGGGGCGCCTCGGAAGCCTGCCTTAAGGTGAGCCATTCCATGCCCACCTGGTACAGGTCCCTTTCGGCGGGTTCCCTGACGGGCACGTCCTTGTCGGGCCTGCACAGGAACACGAAGTACATTTTGTGGGCGCTCACCGCGCCCTGGGCGTTCTGTGTCACCCGCTCGAACACGCAGCTTAAGCGCATGGGAGTGACGGTGAGGCCCGTCTCCTCCATCACCTCGCGTTTTACCGCTTCGGTGAGTATCTCGCCGTCGTGCATGCCGCCGCCGGGCAGGGTGTAATAGACTCCCGCGTGGGAGACGCACTTATTCAGCAAAAGCCTGCCCTCATCAAGTATCAGGGCTTTCGCGGAGCATCTTATGGACATGGGCATACCTTCCGTATTTTAGGAAATGATATATTATTATACATCTATCATACGGATTTGGCAAGGGATTGCCCTGTTAGCTTTTGGCGGCGGCGCCGGGGCCGCGGCATCCACCTTTTACACACATTTAATGCTTCCAAAGCGAATTTGACCTACTTTGACGTTTGCGTTTTTCGGGGAATTATGATACAATAAACAACAAATAGCGTTCAGTGTTTTGAAAGAGAGGAAATTCTGTATTGGATAACAGACGAAGGGGCATATTCAGGACCCTGGCGATCTACGCGATAATCATCGCGGGCATACTGCTGGTAGTCACCATGACGGGGACGCCTTCCCAGATGACCGAGCCCGAGGTATTGAGCTATTCCCAGCTGCTGGAAAGGATCGAGAACGACCTTAAGCTCTCCGAGGGCATGGAAGGCGCGTCCGCTTCCGGCACGGTGAAAAGCGTGCTCATACAGGAGGACAGGCTGTACGGTCTGAAAGAGAACAGCGCGATCCCCGACGAGCGTTTCGGCAACAAGTATTACGACTTTGCCTCCACACTGCCCTCCACGGAGCAGTTCTACAAGGACGTAAGCGCCATATACGAAGCCGTGCTGGGCAGGAGCGTGAGCCCCACCGGCTACCGCTTCACATTCTCCACCCAGGAGGCGGAGAGCCCCAGCGTATTCCTGCAGCTGCTGCCCTCCATAATCTCCATACTGCTGTTCGTGGGCATAATGATATTCATCATGCGCATGCAGTCCGGGGCGAACCGGGGCGCGAACAACTTCGTAAGGGGCAGGACCAAGCTGGTGGATCCCTCCAAGAACCCCATCCGCTACCCCGACGTGGCGGGCGCCGAGGAGGAGAAGCAGGAACTTAAGGAGGTCGTGGACTTCCTTAAGGCTCCCGACAAGTACACCAAGCTGGGCGCGAAGATACCCAAGGGCGTTCTGCTCATAGGCCCTCCCGGCACCGGCAAGACGCTGCTGGCAAAGGCGGTGGCGGGCGAAGCGGGCGTGCCCTTCTACACCATCAGCGGCTCCGAGTTCATGGAAATGTACGTGGGCGTGGGCGCCAGCCGTGTGCGCGACCTGTTCGACCAGGCCAAGAAGACCGCCCCCAGCATGATATTCATAGACGAGATCGACGCCATCGGCCGCCAGAGGGGCGCGGGCCTGGGCGGTGGACACGACGAAAGGGAGCAGACGCTCAACCAGCTTTTGGTGGAGATGGACGGCTTTACCCCCAATTCCGGCGTTATCGTGCTGGCTGCCACCAACCGCAGCGACATCCTCGACCCGGCGCTTCTGCGTCCCGGCCGCTTCGACAGGCAGGTAGTGGTCAACTACCCCGACGTCAAGGGCCGCGAGGAGATACTTAAAGTCCATTCCAAGGGCAAGCCCCTGGACCAGGACGTGGACCTGCACACTATCGCCATAATGACCGCCGGCGCCACGGGCGCGGACCTGGCCAACATAATGAACGAGGCCGCCCTGCTCACCGCCCGCGAGAACAAGCAGAAGATAGGCTTCTCCGAGATCGAGGCTGCCATCAACCGCGTGACCATGGGGCTTGAAAAGAAGAGCCACCTGATCCCCCCCAAGGACAAGGAGATGACCGCCTATCACGAGGCGGGCCACGCTCTGGTGGCATACTACATCCCCGAGTGCGAGAAGGTGCAGGAGATCACAACCGTGCCCCGGGGCATGGCGGGCGGCTACACCAAGTGGCTGCCGGACGAGAAGACCAACTACATGACCTCCCGCCGCCTGCGCGCCCATATCGCCATGGCCATGGGCGGCATGTGCGCCGAGCAGCTGGTGTACGGCGACGTGACCACCGGCGGCACCAGCGACATCAAAAACGCCACCTCCCTTGCCCGCAGCATGGTCACCGAGTACGGCATGAGCGACCTGGGCCCCATCTTCTTGAGCGGCGAAAGGGAAGTGTTCCTGGGCCGCCAGTTCGCCCAGACCTCTTCCGGCCTGTCCGAGAAGCTGATGAGCGACGTGGACGACGAGGTGAGGAAACTCATAAACGAGGGCAGACAGCGCGCCACCGAGATACTGGAGCAGCACCGCGACAAGCTGGAAGGGCTGGTCAAACTGCTTCTGGAAAAAGAGAAGCTGGACCGCGAGGCCTTCGAAGCCTTTATGGAAGACAGGGAGTACGACCCCGCCAAGGCAGAGGCGTACCGCTTCTTCAAGCAGGAAGCCGCTAAGATCGACGCGGAAGCTGTCCCCGCCGGGGAAAAACAGCCCGCCGCGGAGGAGAAGCCCGCGGAGGAAGCTCCTTCCTCTGATCCCGCGCAACCCGGGAGCGAAGCGCCTGCCGGAGAAGAGAAACCGGAAGAATAGTCCCGAGAGGTCCCATTTTGGACCGGTAAGAAACTTACCGGTAGAAAACGGCTCCCTAATATAAAAGACTAATAAACAAAGAACTAATATAGGACTGAACGACAAAGGGCGGCGCCGCCGTCACATCTCGAAGCTGTTTCGGGAAAAGGAGACCGGATGAAGACCAATCCCGTAAAAGGCACCAAGGATTTCCTGCCCGCGGAGACCCGCTTAAGGGACTATGTGCGCGGCGTCATACTGGAAACGTACCGCTTAAGCGGTTTTGAGAGGGTGTCCACCCCCATACTGGAGGACATGGAGAACCTGAACAAGAGCGAGGGCGGCGACAACCTGAACCTCATCTTCAAAGTCATGAAGCGGGGGGAGAAGCTGGAGGAGGCGTTCGCTGCCCGCGATCCCGACGCCCTGTGCGACATGGGCCTACGCTACGACCTGACGCTGCCCCTGGCCCGCTTTTACGCCGCGAACAAAGAGGCGCTGCCCCGGGTGTTCAAGGTGATCCAGACCGACCGGGTCTACCGCGCGGAGCGGCCCCAGAAGGGCAGGATGAGGGAGTTCATACAGTGCGACATCGACATACTTGGCGACGAGAGCCGCCAGGCGGAGATCGAGCTGATAGACGTGACCACCCGCGCGCTGAACCGCCTGGGCTTCAGGGGCTTTACCGTGAACATAAACGACCGCAGGATACTGCGGGGCATGCTGGAGGGCATGGGCTTTGCGACCGACACTCTGGAGAGCGTGAGCGTGTCCTTTGACAAACTGGACAAGATCGGCGCTTCCGGCGTGTGCGCCGAACTTACCGAAAAGGGCTGTCCCGCCGAGGCGGTGGCCCGTCTGGGCGGATTGCTGGAAAAGGGCGACCTGTCCCTTGCCGCGGTAAGGCAGTATTACGCTGACGAGGAAGTCATCTCGGCGGTGGAGGACATCGTCTCCTCCGCCAACGCCCTGTCCGGCGGCGAGTACACCGCGGTGTTCGACGCCTCCCTTACCCGCGGCCAGGGCTACTACACCGGCTGCGTGTTCGAGGTGAGGCAGCCCGGCTACCCCGGCGCCATAGCGGGGGGCGGCAGGTATGACCGCATGATAGGCAAGTTCACGGGCACGGATACTCCCGCGGTGGGCTTCTCCATAGGTTTCGAGCGCATCTGCCAGATACTGGCGGAGCAGGGCTTCGCGGTGCCGGGTGAAAAGCGGCTGGCGCTTCTGTACAAAGACGACGCCCCGTTTACAGACGTACTCAAAAAGGCGCAGGAACTCAGGCGCGACTACGCGGTTACGCTGCTAAAACAGAGGAAGCTCTCCAAGCAGCTGGGCCAGCTGGAACAGCAGGGCTACGCCTTCGCGGCGTTTTACGATACGGGCGACATAAAACCCCTGGGATCGGAGAAACAGGATGGCTAAGACAC
>JAFZLE010000078.1 GCA_017551645.1 Clostridia bacterium
CCTGTCCAGCGCGTCGGTGCAGTACGCGGTGCACGACTTTGTAAAGGTGTACGGCGAGGACTTCGCCATCTTCCCCGACAAGGTCGCCCTGCACGTCAACGACACCCACCCCGGCATGGCCATACCCGAGCTCATGCGGGTACTGATAGACGACTACGACCTGAGCTGGGACCAGGCGGAGGACATCACCCGCCGCACCTTCGCCTACACCAACCACACGGTCATGGCAGAGGCGCTGGAAAAGTGGCCCGAGGAGATGGTGGCCCGCCTGCTGCCCCGCATATACATGATCCTTCAGGAGATCAACCGCCGCGAGTGCGCCCGCCTGTGGGAAGTGTTCCCCGGCCAGTGGGAGAGGATAGGCCGCATGGCGGTGATAGGCTACGGCTCGGTGAACATGGCGAACCTGTGCGTGAGCATGTCCCACAGCGTGAACGGCGTGAGCAAGATCCACACCGACATACTCAAAAAGGGCGTGTTCCACGACTTTTACCTGACCCAGCCCGACAAGTTCATAGCCATCACCAACGGCATAACCCACCGCCGCTGGCTGATGATGGCCAACTACCGCCTCTCCCGCCTGATAGACGAGGCCATAGGCGACACCTGGCGCAAGGACTACGAGCGCCTGGCGGACCTGGAGGCGTTCAAGGAGGACGCGGCGTTCCGCGAGAAGTTCTTCCAGGTGAAGCGCGCCAACAAGGAGCGCCTGAGCGGGCGCCTGCAGGCGAGCCAGGGCATGGCGCTCAGGCCCGACGACCTGTTCGACGTGCAGGCCAAGCGGCTGCACGAGTACAAGCGCCAGTTGCTTAACGCGCTTTCCATACTCATGCTGTACAACCGCCTCAAGGACAACCCCAACATGGTCATCCAGCCCCGCACCTACATTTTTGGCGCTAAGGCCGCCCCGGGCTACTACCGTGCCAAGCTCATCATCCGCCTGATAAACGAGATCGCGCGCCTGGTCAATTCCGACCCCGTGGCGGGCAGGTACATAAACGTGGTGTTCGTGGAGAACTACTGCGTGAGCGTGGCGGAGGACCTGATCCCCGCGGCGGACGTGAGCGAACAGCTCTCCACCGCCGGCAAGGAAGCCAGCGGCACCGGCAATATGAAGTTCATGATGAACGGCGCGGTGACCCTGGGCACCCTGGACGGCGCCAACGTGGAGATATGCGACGCGGTGGGCCGGGACAACATATACATCTTCGGCATGACCGCCGACCAGGTGGAGGCTGCGTACCACTCTCCCTCCCGCGCCAGCGGCATATTCGAGACCAGCGCCGAGGTGCGCCGGGCGCTCACCCAGCTGATAGACGGCACACTGTGCCCCCAGCAGCCGGGCCTGTTCAGGGACATCTACCACAGCCTGCTCTTCGGGGACAACGGCGGCATAGCGGACAGCTATTTCGTTTTGAGCGACATACGCAGCTACGTGCGCACCCAGGAGCAGATCAGCAAGGACTACGCCGACCGGGACGAGTGGGTCAAAAAGGCCATCGTGAACGTGGCCAGGAGCCACATCTTCGCCTCCGACCGCACCATTAAAGAATACAACCAGCACATCTGGCACCTGGACGAGGTGGATCTGTGACAAACGCCTGCCACGACCCCTATTCCGAATATTTCCGCTTTCCCAAAGGCGCGCTCGCCGCGGGCAGTTTCGTAAGGCTCACCCTCCACTGCGAGGGGGAGCTTTCCGCTGTATACGTCAGGCTCTGGCGGGGCGCGGACGAGGAATGGCTGCCCCTTTCCCAAAGCGGGGAGGAAATGTACTCCGTGAGCGTGAGCGTGGGCAGGGAAGCGGGCCTGGTATGGTACTATTTCGTGCTGGACGGCCCCGAGGGCAGGCGGTACGTGGGCAGGGACGGCGTGAGCGAAAACGAGCCCGAATCCTTCCAGATAACCGTGTACGACCCCGCCTTCGACACTCCCCGCTGGATGCGCGAGAGCGTCATAATGCAGATCTTCCCGGACCGCTTCAACATAGGTTCCCGGGGGGTGACCCCGCCCCACGGCAGGGGCGCGTTCCTGCACCAAAGCTGGGACGAAACGCCCTGCCTGTGCGACGATAACGGGGACAGGGAAGCCGTGGACTTTTTCGGCGGCAGCCTGAACGGCATACGTGAAAAGCTGGGATATCTCAGCGACATGGGGTTTGGAGGCATATACCTTAACCCCATTTTTCGCGCCCGCAGCAACCATAAGTACGACACCGGCGACTACGAGAGGATAGACCCCTCCTTCGGCACCCAGGCGGACTTCGAGGCCCTGTGCGCGGAGGCGAAAAGCGCGGGCATGCACGTGATACTGGACGGCGTGTTCAGCCACACCGGCGCGGACAGCAGGTATTTCAACCTTTACGGCACATACGACAGCCCCGGCGCGTACTCCGCCTATCCCGGCGGGCCCTACGCCAAATGGTACAGCTTCAAAAAGGGCCGGGACGACTACGAGTGCTGGTGGGGGATCAGGACCCTGCCCAACGTCAACGAGCTGGAGCCTACATACCTGGACTATATCTGCGGGGAACGGGGCATAATACAAAAATACATAAAGGCCGGGGCGTCCGGCTGGCGGCTGGACGTGGCGGACGAGCTGCCCATGGAATTCATACGCCACCTGCGCCGCAGGGCGAAGGCGGCGGACCCCAACAGCTGCGTGATAGGCGAGGTGTGGGAGGACATCACCAACAAGATGACCTACGGCCGCCGCCGCTGCTACGCGGCGGGGGACACCCTGGACAGCGCCATGAACTACCCGCTCAGGACCGCGATCCTTGACTTTATGCTGGGCAAGACCGACGCCTACGCGCTGGAGGCGCTCATAAAGCACCAGATGTCCACGCTGCCCCGGCCCCTAATGTACAGCATGATGAACCTGCTGGGCAGCCACGACAAGCCCCGGGCGATATCCGTACTCAGCGGACGGGAGAAGCTGGAAGGCAGCCGGGGCAGGGTGGACACATCTCCCCTGACCAAACAGGAATACGAGCTGGGCAAAGCGCGCTACATAAAGGCGTTCGAGCTCATCTGCGCCCTGCCGGGCATGCCCGCGGTGTACTACGGCGACGAGGCGGGCATGACGGGGGCGGACGACCCCTACTGCCGGGGCACCTATCCCTGGGGCAGGGAGGACACCGAGCTCAGGGCGGAGATACGGCGCATAATCCGCGGGCGCAACGCCTCCCGGGTGCTCAAAACGGGGGAAGCGGGCGTGCGTGCGCTGGACGGCAGTCGGCTGGAAGTGGTCAGGAAGCTGGACGGTCAGACCGTGAGCTTCGTGGCGGACAACAGGGACTGAGGCCGCACTCGGCGGCGAAAGGCGGAGCCTATGAAGATCAGGCGTTTGAACGAGGACAAGTACATCGCCCTGGACGACGACGGGCGGGAGATAGGCCGCAGCACGGTCAAATACAAGCGGCTGGACAGGATATTCCCCGACTGCCCCGGGCAGATATCCATACACGTCACCGCGGACGAGGAGTGCCGGGACCTGCTCTACGGCGCGGCGGTCACCCGGGCGCGGGTGCTGCTGGGCCGCCAGACGGAAAACACCCGGGTGTACGCCAAGCTCGCCCCGGAGGACAGGCCCGCCATGGAGATACTCTCCTGCATGGGCTTCGCGCCCCAGGACGGCATCGCGCGCATGGTGAGAAGGGTCACGGACGAGAAGATAAGCCTGCAGGCGCCCCCCAACTGCACCATAGTCAGGGACACGCTGGAGGACGACGGGGAAAAGCTGCGCTGCCTTAAGCGCTACAACGAGTGCTTCGGCGCGGACAGGGACATAAACTGGCTGGAGGAACTGGCCTCCTACGAGAATTTCCGGCGCATACTCATGGTGTCCCCCAACGACCTGTGCGGAGAGCTCATGGTGTGGAGCAGCGGGGACACGGGCGTGATAGGCGTTATCCAGACCGCCCGCCGCTGGAGGCGAAGGGGAGTGGCCTCCTACCTTATGGAGGACGCCCGCAAGTATTTCGCCAGCCTGGGGCTGGACAGCGAGAGCATGGACGTGTGGATGAAGGCGCCCGGCAGCATGCCTCTGGCCCGCAAGGCGGGTTTCGAGAAACGGGAGACCCTGGCGGTGTACCCGGTGCTGGTAAAATGAGCCCCGCGCGGGCTGACCGATGACGGGAAACCCGATGACGGGAAACCTGTCATCATATAAAGGACTAAACGATAAAGGCCTAATATATAAAGGACTGAACGACAAACGGCGGCGCCCCCGCCGTCTTTTGTTTATTCTGAATACGGGGAAACGAAAAGTCCCGGAAGACGCGGGCTTTCCGGGACTGTGTTCGTATCGCGGGGCGGCGCGTCAGCGCTTCGCCATGTACGCGTAGAGCGTAACCCACTTGTTTTCTTCCCCGACATTGCCTGCCTTGAACGCCGGCACGCTCTTGGAAGACGTGAGCACGTACCTGCCGTTTTCCAGCCGGTGGCGGTCCAGCACTTCGTATCCCGCCTTCATCGCCTCGGACGCGGGATCGCAGCCCAGCGCCCGCAGCGCGTACACTATGTTGTGCGCACCTATCTTGATGGGGTCGGGGGGATAGAAGGTGGTAAGCATAACGTCCACCATGGGCGTTTTCATGTCGTCCGTGCGGTAGAAGATGTTCCGCTTGGTGAAGTAATGCCTGAGCGCTTCCTCGCAACCGGCGGGGCAGCCGGCAAGGCGCAGTTCCGCGGCCAGCAGCAGGTATTCCACCGTGAGCCGCGCGCAGCTTTTATGGGGCTTTCTGGGGTCGTTTATCTTTTTGTTGGTGCTGATGCACCCGAA
>JAFZLE010000079.1 GCA_017551645.1 Clostridia bacterium
CCGGGCGTATCCGCCAAGTACGACACGCCGGAAAACGCTAAGACGCTTGAAAAGCTTGCAGTGCTTTCAAAGGAGTACGGGCTTGACATAACGGCGCTGTCGATACTGTACTTTGCCGCCCAGCCGTTTCCCGCCGTGCCTCTGGTCTCTTACAGCGGCAGGGCGCAGCTGGAAGAAGCGCTCAGGGCGCTCGAGACCGAGCCGCCCGATGAACTGCTTAAAGCGCTGGCGGCGCTGTAAAACCAAAAGCCGGGAGCAAACGCTCCCGGCTTAAGTTTTAGTCTCTATTCCGCCCAATACACTCTGCCGCTTCTGCGGGGAACGGGTTTGGGTACTTCACCGTCTATGTACCCCACGGCGCAGTGGCCCACGCCTTCCCATTCGCCTTCGACACCCAGGGACTTGAGCCAGTCTTTCCACTCGTCCTGCTCGAATTCCTGCCTGGCGCGGTTTATCCAAATGCTGCCCAGCCCCAGCGTGTGCGCGGCGAGCATCATGTTGCCCATTACCAGGCTGCCGTCATAGGCGCGGTTGGCCGAGTTTTTGTCCGCCAGCACTATCAGTATGGCGGGCGCGCCGTAGAAGGGATCGAAACCCTCCTGCCAGCCACCGACAGCGCAGTTGGCGGCGGCGAGTTTGTCCCTGATCTTCTTATCCGTGACTGCGACGGTTATCGTGCCCTGCCTGCCCATGCCGTTGGCGGCGTAGAGCCCGGCTTCGATTATCTGCTCCAGGTCTTCCTTCATGGGGAGTTCCGGCCTGAACCTGCGTATGCTTCTGCGCTGTTTCATGGCTTCGATTATCTCGTTCATATGCGTCTCCTTTCAGAACGTGATCTGGTGTTTATCGCTCTGCACCGGGCCTGGAACGCGCCAGACCGGCGTTTACTTCCTGCGCGGTGGGAATGGACGGGGAAGCCCCGGGCCGCGATACGGCCAGCGCGGCGGCGTAAGAGGCGTATTCAAGCGTCTGTTCAAGCGGCATCCCGCACATTATCCCCGCCAGGAAGAAACCTGTGAAAGTATCTCCCGCGGCGGTGGTGTCAACCGCGTCGACCTTAAACGCAGGCTGACGGACAATCTCCCTGCCGTGGATCCATACGCAGCCGTTTTCGCCCAGCGTCAGCACGATCATGGACGATGGCAGAGCCTTTGACAGGCGCGCTTCCAGACCGCTGCCGCCTGCGGGTATGTCCAGGTGATCCAGATACTGCGCGGCCTCGATCTCGTTGAGCAGCAGATAATCCGCCTGAGGTATCAGAGGATACAGGCTCTCGCTCATAGGGGAGGGGTTAAGGCAGATCAGCATGCCTTTTTCCCGGGCTTTGGAGATTATCAGGGGCAGACCGTTTATTTCGTTTTGCAAAACCAGCAAGTCACCCGCACCGAATCCTGCAAATACGGATTCGACCTGTGACGGCGTGACGCTTTGGTTCGCCCCGCCGTACAAAAGGATGCAGTTGTCGCCTTGAAGGTCGTTCTGTATTATCGCGTGACCGGTCCTGACGTCGCCGCGCACCGTTACAAGGCAGGTGTTAACTCCCGCTTCCCGCAGTTCTTCCAGCAGAAATATGCCGTCTTCTCCGATATTGCCCGCGTGGTACACGTCCATGCCCGCCCGGGCCAGGGCGACGGACTGGTTCAGTCCCTTTCCGCCGCTGAAGATATTAAGACTGGCTGAGGGGAGAGTCTCCCCGCCTTTTACGAAGTGGGGGACCCGGTATACGTAATCTATGTTCAGGGAACCGAAATTCAGTACTTTCACGGCAGACCTCACAAACACGCAGACGGCGAAGCGGCTAAATGAAATATACATATGAATTGTAGCACACAGATCCGCTTTTGACAATAAAAAACAGGAACCCATTGACTACGGGTTCCCATATTATTACATATTATTCCGCCGCGGCTTCCGCCATGGCGACCACATTCGCGACGGGCACTTCGGGCAGTATGGATTCATGGCTGGGGGAGACCACGTAGTTTTCGCCGAACAGGTCCCTTAAACGGCGCACTTCGTCCTTGACCTGCTGCGGGGTGCCGAAGGGCATTATGCGCTGGGTGTCCACTCCGCCTACGAACACGATCCTGCCGTTGTATTTGCGGGAAAGGGTCTCGGCGTCCATATTCGCTGCCAGCGCCTGTATGGGATGCAGCGCGTCCACGCCCGCGTCTATCAGGCGGGGGATAATGCGCTCTATCGAGCCGCAGGAATGCAGCAGCACCTTCATGCCGTAACGGTGCGCCTGGTCGGTAAAGCGGGCGAAGTAGGGCATCACGAACCTGTCGAACAGTTCGGGTGAGATGAGCATATCCTTCTGGGAGCCGAAGTCGTTGCCGAAGAAGAACATATCTATCTTGTCCGCGGCCATGGAGAACAGCTTCTCGTTGGCGTTGTAGTAAAAGTTCGCAACATGGTCGGTTACGGCTTCCACCACGTCCGGGTCGGTGTACATCTTGACAAAGTAGTTTTCCATGCCGAAAAAGTCGCATACGATGTGGAAAAAACAGCTCCAGGAGCCGGAAAGCGTGGCCTGCCCCTTGGCACGGGTCTGATCCAGCTGGGAGATGGTCTCGGTGAAATCGATGTATTTTTCGTCCGGCCAGTCAAAGGCTTCGACTTCTTTCACGTCCTCACAGTCGCCGAACACGCCGGGCTGGGAGAGGCTTTTGCGCTCCTTGCCGCCCAGCACATCCCACAGGGGCTTGCCTTCGGGGTGCGCCCACATGCCGAAGGCTTCGGGCATGACCCATCGGCAGCTGTCGCCCAGCTTGAGACCCATCTCGAAGTCATCTTTTACGCCCAGCTCGCTGAATATGCGGTCCCGGCATCTCCAGTTGGGATTGCCGTGCCAGAATCCGCAGTGGCTGCTTTTGTATGACAGGATATCAGTTAGCCTTTGCCGACCGTTCATGCTTCGGACCTCCAGTTTTCAGCTGCGCGGTTTATTTGCCTTCGGGTATCTCGCCGGCCTTCCTCAGGGCGATCTTGGTTATAACAGGCCCGACAAGCTCAAATACCAATACGCCGGCCAGCACTATGGTGCTGACCCGGGAAGCGAGGGACGGGAACCTGGCGGTGACCAGGGAAGCCATACCTATCGCTACGCCTGCCTGGGGCAGCAGGGTAAGGCCGAGGTACCTGCGGATATGCCTGTCCGCCTTTACGGTGACGGCGCCCAGGAACGTGCCGCCCCATTTACCGATGCTCCTTAACAGCAGGTAGCCGACGCCGATCAGGCCGACCTGGGGCAGTACGCTCAGGTCAAGCTGCGCGCCGCTCAGCACGAAAAACAGCAGAAACAGCGGGGGCGTGAAGCGGTCGCACTGCTCCATGAGCACGTCCCGCTGCTGGCTCATGTTCACCATGACCGCGCCGATCATCATGCACACCAGCAGACTGGACAGGTCCAGCAGGTCGCACAGGCCTACGCCCAGGAATACCAGGGCTATGGACAGCGCCAGGCGGTTGCCGCGGCTCTGGAAGAACCGGGCGCCGAAGGAGAGGATCACGCCCAGAGCCGCGCCCAGCATCACGCTGCCAACTATTTCGATAAGTGGCGTGAGCAGCATGCTTTTGGGGCTGATCTGACCGCCCAGCATGCCTTCCGCCACGCTGGCGGATACGCTGAACACTATGAGGCCCAGCGCGTCGTCCATTGCTACCACGGGCAAAAGCATGCGGGTGACCGGGCCGTCCGCCTTGTACTGCCTGACTACCATAAGCGTGGCA